>NZ_BHXD01000002.1:0-230427 GCF_003990895.1 Thermosipho globiformans | reverse complement strand
AAGGACGCTAAAGGCACAGATTACATATATGTTACTAGGTCAGCAGTTAACAATGTTAATAGACACGCTTTCTGCTCATCCTAAAATGATTAGATTGATTGAAAAATAATTTTTACATTGGCCAGGGTGATAATAATAGTTGCGTTGTTACAAAAAGGTATTTTTTATTACACTTTCATAAAGGAGGGGGTCGTTTTATGAAACGTTTGTTCGTATTCTTAACTATTTTGTTATCATTATTTATTTTTGCTGAAACAGTAGTAAACTATGCATTACTAGAAGATATCACAACCACAAATATCTGGAACTTACTTGGCTCAGGTTCATCAGCATGGAATTTTTATATTCAGCTTTGGAAATATCCATCACTCCTTGGAATGAATAAAGATGGAATGTTAATCCCATCCGCAGCAGCTGAAATTCCAAAAATTGTTGAAGAAAACGGAATGTATACAGTAACCGTAAAACTAAGAAAAGATTTAAGATGGAGCGATGGCTCACCATTTACCGCAGACGATGTTGTTTTTACATACAACACCATCCAAGAAATGCAAATCCCCGGTGGAAACTGGACCGGTGCATATGAACCTAAGAAAGTTGAAAAAATTGATCCATGGACAGTAAAATTCTACTTTGAAGAAAAGAAAACAATGACAATTTACTATGATACACTCATGACAGCTATAGTCTCAAAAAATTTCTGGGAACCATACGTAGAAAAAGCTAAAGAACAGGAAAATCCTGTTAACTGGCTATTAAGTCAAGAAGTTGTAGATCCAGGAATCACTGCATTGAATCTTGGAAAGATCGAAAAAGGTGCATTCGTTGAAGTAAAAAGAGAAGTTGATAAAGATTTCTATTGGGCCCAAGGTGAAAAAAGCATTTTCTATGAAAATGGAGGATTTGTCATTGAAAATCCAAATTCTGGTTATAAATGGACAAGTGTAAATCCTTCTCCAGAAGGCAATGTAAAGCTAACTGTCGAAAATGGACCTTACGTAGATAAAATAATTTACAGGATCTATGGAAACAAATCAGTGGCACTTCAGGCACTCCAAAAAGGTGATGTTGATTTTGTTTTAAATCCAAATGGATTAACATCAGGTGAATTTGAATCACTAAAAGGTGTACCTGGCATAAAACTTACAGTTAATCCTTCATTAGGCTTTAGATATTTAGCATTTAACTTAAGAAAATTCCCATTCAATATTAAAGAATTCAGACAAGCAATTGCAGCATTAATAGATAGAGATTATATATGTAATAGGGTATTGCAAGGAAAAGCAATTCCTCTTGCAACTCCTGTTCCACCCGCAAATACATTCTGGTACAATTCTGATGTCAAAACAATAGGCGAAGGACTCTCAAGAGGCGAAAGATACCAACTTGCAATAGAACTTTTGAAAAAAGCTGGATTTAGCTGGGATCAAGAACCAATTCTTGACTTAAATAACACCGCAAACCCAGTAGTCAAAAAAGGTAAAGGATTAAAAGGACCAGATGGAAATTATGTTCCAGACCTTGAACTTCTCTCTCCATCCGGAGAATACGATCCTATGAGAGCAACCACAGCTATTTACATAGAACAATGGGCAAAAGATTTAGGAATTCCAATCGACGTAAAACTTACAGACTTTAATGAAATAGTTACAAGGGCATTTGATGAAGTTGATTTCGATATGTACATGTTGGGTTGGGGTATAGGAAGAGTTCCAACATATTTCAAGAGTTTCTGGGCATCAGATCAAATGGCACCAGAAGGATTCAATACACCAGGATACAACAATCCAGAATTTGATGCGCTTGTTGAAGAATTTGAAATGGCAGATAGCTTTGATGAAGCAGTTGAAGCAATTAAGGCTGCACAAGAACTTCTTGCAGAAGATCTTCCTTACATTATCCTCTTTACAACTCCAATATATGAAGCGTATAGAGATAGCATAGCATTCCCATATACAGACATTCTTGATGGTATTCAAAATTACAATGGCTTCCCAGAAAATGTTATGAAAGTAAAATAGTTTCTCGCCCCCTCGTTGAGGGGGGCTATTTTAACAAAAAGGAGAGGTGAAAATGAAGACAAAACTTTCGATACAGCTTATAGTAGGAATATTGTTCATAATTACGCTATTTTTTTCATCTAAAATTGCTTTTGGATTAATTCTTCCACTTTTAGGAATTATAATCACTGCATCTAACACAAAAAAGATCCATCACTATGTATTTTTAATTATTACATTAATTCTCTACTTTTCAGCCTTTTTTAATTTCAAGTATTTATTCATTTTTAGCCCAAGATTTAATTATTTACTTTCAATAGTATTGTACTTATTTTCACTTCCACTACCTGGACTATTCAAATTTATTAGAAATAGACTGTATCAAATGCTAATATTACTCATTATATATGTTACCGTTGTTTTCTTTATATTCCTTGCTATGCCTGGAGATTACACATCAAAATTTTTGGACCCAAAAATAATGAAACAACCTGAAATGATGGAAAAAATAAAAAGATTATTCGGTGTTGATGACCCGTGGTATGTTAAATATGCAAAACATATGAGAAATTTCTTTAATCTTGAACTTGGAATTTCTTTTTCAGAATATCCGAAAAGAGTCGAAGATATAATTGCAGAAAGACTTCCAAGAACAGTTTTTCTATTTTTAATGACAACTTTATCTTCATATATCTTGGGATACAATCTTGGAAAAAGAATAGCTTGGAAAAGAGGAGGTATTTCAGATAAAGTCGCAACATTTGTTGGAATTGTATTTTGGACAATATTTACACCATTCTTTATGTTAATTATGATATGGTTATTTGGTGTTGTATTAGGTATTTTCCCGTTAAGTGGTTTTATAGAACCATCAAAATGGCTAAATGTTAGCTTCTCAACTCAAGATGTGTTTATACGATTATTGCTAAGTGCTTTTGTTTTAGTCGCCTTCTGGGTAGTTGGTATAATTATTGCTTCCTTTATGAAAACAAAAAAAGCTAAAAATATATCAGTACTTTCGATATCGCTTTCGGGAATTATATTAGTATTATTATATTGGCTTTTTAATGGATATGGCTATTATGCGCTCGATATTATATACCATGTTGTTCTTCCGGTTATATCTCTTACCATTCTTGGTTTTGCAGGAAGCATGTTAGTGATGAGGGATACAATGCTTGAAATTATAAAAGAAGATTATATTACAACTGCAAAAGCAAAAGGTCTTCCAGACAAAGTCGTAAGAGACAAGCATGCGGCAAGAACCGCACTTTTACCACTCGTTACAAGTTTTGTATTATCTCTCGCCTCAACAGTAAGTGGTGGTGTTATAACTGAAACTATGTTTTCTTGGAAAGGTATGGGACTTACACTCTTAAATGCAACACTTGTTCAAGATACCCCACTTGCTATGGGCTGCCTTACCTTTACAGGCGTGTTTATTTTAGTTGCTCATTTGGTAGCCGATATTTTATACGCAATCCTAGATCCTAGAATCAGATATTGAAGGGGTGAAGCAGATGGCAAATGAATCAATCACCAAAATAAAAATAAAGTTATTTTTAAAGAATTTTAAAAAGAATTGGGAACTATTTAAAGAAAATAAGATGGGGGTTTTTGGTTTAAGCATTATTATAATATTTGGTCTTTTTGCAATTTCCTACCCAATTGCCTGGCAATTTGTTGACCACAGTATATACAATCCAGTTACTGGGACAGATCCTAGAATCCATGATATATCATACATTTCAAAATACATGTCACCACAAAATGTTATAAAAGGAATAGAAATTCCTCCGTCAATAATATTTACATATTCTTTCTTAGATCAAGGGGAAGAATTTAAAAAGCAGATAGAACAAAAAATAGATCAAGCACAAAGAAAATTCGTAAATTTAGATTATGCACAAGCTTTTAGGCACGTACTTGATTCGATTGTTGATAATTACTTTCCTATGAAAGAAAGAATAAGATTTCAAACTCAAGTAAATCAATTAGCTGAACATGATTTAATAGCAATAAAGCCTATTGCACAAGTAATTGAAATAGGTGATAGAAAAAAATTCTCTTTAACTTCATTTAAAAAATTGCTTGAAAAATTAGATATAGAAACTCTGGCAAGCGCATTATCACCATACAAGGGCGAAAAAGAAATTTCAACTATTTCACTATGGATTAAAATTGCTGCTGGAAAGGATAAAAGAGAACTCTTTAAAAAATTACTCAACAAAGAATATTCCAATGAAGAGATCAAAGAAGCACAAAATAAAATTTACAAAGCTATTTCTAACCTTGCAAAAGAAAAAATAATCGATGTTCAAATATCCGTTTCAAATCAATCTGATCTTGAATCAACAATAGAATTTGAAAAAATACCCATAGTTGATCTTGCTAAAGCAACTGTATTTAATACTTTAGTTGATATTCTTACATTATCAAAAATTAACAATAATTATGATGAAACAATTAAAATGTTTAAAAATACAAAGTATGAAAATCTATTAGATTTTGCAATTTCTAAAATTCCTGATCTCAGTGTTGTAGAAAACAAAGAATCTAATAAAAACAGAATAACTAAATATTTTGAAGAACTTTCAAAAGAATTTTCAAAATTATCTCTCGAATTTAATTTAAAAGAACCAGCAAAACTCCTTGACAATCTTTCTGGAATAAACCTTGCAATTATAACCTTTGATCTTTCTCCGAGTATTAAAGCAAAATTAGAAGATAATCTTTTTGATTATCCACAAATACTTGAAAGCTTTAGGAAAAAACAAGAAAATCTATTTAAAATTGTTGCAAATTCAAGAACCTACATGTTATCAGTTGTAAGTAAAATAACCAATATTCCATTAAACATGATCAATATTCCAAAAATATATTTGTCATTAGACTTTACAAAACTTATTCCTGCATTGGATGATCCAATGATAAACCTTCTAGCACTTGCAACATATAACACAAAACACTTTGATCTTATAGTTGAAAATTTAGAAAGTGCTGGTGATGCTAATTATAGAAGAATAGATATTGTTGAAAAATTAAAGAATCATTTACCAGTAACAAACCATATAAAGTTATTAACCAATAGTGAAGATAAGATAATTTCAAAAACTATCCTTTCGCAAATCATAAAAGAATATACAAATAATTTATCTGAAAATAGTAGAAAATACTGGGAAGAAAAATATTCAGATATTTTGGCTTCAAGTAATGACTTAAAAGAAGCACTGAATTATCTAAATCAACCGCTCAATTTATCTGAAAAAGAAGCAAAAGAACTAGTTGTAAGCATTTATAACGATCTTGCTCTTGCATCTAAGCTAGGTATACAACATCCTTTACCACCAAACAGATGGCACATACTTGGTACAGATCCTGGTGGTAGAGATATATTCATGCAACTTTGGAGAAGTACACCAAGTGAATTTATGCTTGGTTTCTTAGCAGCAATTATTACCGTAACTATAGGTACCATTATTGGAACAACTGCTGCTTATTATGGTGGTTTTATTGATACTTTTTTCATGAGACTTGCAGATTTAATGTTGTTATTCCCTGGTATTGCATTCTTAATAGTACTTTCTGGATTTTTCAAACTCAATCTTTTCTGGCTAGCTCTAATTCTTGGACTTTTAGGTGGTTTTGGAGGAATTACATTGGTTATAAAAGCTCAGGCACTTACAATTAAAGTAAAACCTTACATAGAAGCTGCAAAAGTTGCCGGAGCTTCAAACAGATATATTATCTTTAACCATATAATTCCTAATGTTATGCCACTTTCTTTTCTCTACATGATGTTTAATGTCACAGGAGCAGTTTTTTCAGAAGCTTCTTTGAGTTTCTTTGGACTTCTAAGAATAAGAATTAGCTGGGGTATTATGATAAATACCGCTTGGACTTCTGGTTATCTATCATCTGGCAATATAGGTTCATACTGGTGGTTATGGGTTCCAGCCGGTTTAATAATCACAATATTCTGCTCAGGGTTTTATTTCTTGGGTAGAGGTCTGGAAGAAATTGTAAATCCAAGACTTAGAAAGAGGTGATTTACGTGGCATTATTAGAAGTTAAAGATTTAAAAATGCACTATAAAACAAAAATGGGATATGTAAAAGCGGTTGATGGAATCAGTTTCACTTTAGATAGAGGCGAAAGTTTAGGAATAGTTGGTGAATCTGGTTGTGGAAAAACCTCCGTTTCTATGACAATGTTAAGACTCCTTCCAGAAAATGGAGAATTCAGAGGTGGTAATGTCTTCTTTGAAAATGATAACGGAAAAAAGGTAGACTTAGTTTCATTACCAGAAAATGAAATGAGGAAATATAGATGGAAAGGTCTTGCAATGGTTTTCCAAGCCGCAATGAATTCATTAAACCCTGTATACAAAGTAGGTGATCAAATTGTCGAGGCTATACTAACACATTATCCAGAAAAAACAATAGATGAAGCCAAAGAAAAAGTCGCAGAATTATTTGAACTGGTAGGTCTTGACCCAAAAAGAATGGAACAATACCCACATCAATACAGTGGTGGAATGAAGCAAAGAGCAGTAATTGCACTTGCCTTATCTTGTGATCCAAAAGTAATAATTGCAGATGAACCAACAACTGCATTGGATGTTATAGTCCAAGATAAAATACTAAAAGAAATGAAAAAAATTCAAGAAAAACTTAATATGGCAATGATTTATATCTCTCATGATATAGCCGTAATCGCCGAAGTTAGTGATAAAATAGCTGTCATGTATGCAGGAAAATTTGTAGAACTTGCAGATTCAATTACAATTTTTAAAAATCCAATGCACCCTTACACCTTCTTATTGATGAACGCATTTCCAAGTACAATTGGAGAAAAGAAAAAACTTTTAACTATTCCAGGAGAACCTCCAAATCTTTTAAATCCTCCAAAAGGATGTAGATTTGCTCCAAGGTGTCCCTTTGCAACAGAAAAATGTAAAGAAGAAGAACCCCAGTACAGGGAAATTGAAAAAGGTCATTATGTTGCATGTTGGTATCCATTAACAAAAGAGGTGAGAGATAATGCAAAAAACAATCTATAAAACTGATACAATTTTAAAAATTGAAAATCTAAAAAAGTACTTTGCTGCAGATAGAGGTCTTTTTTCTCGTGTAAAACATTATGTGCATGCAGTTGATGATGTATCTTTTGAAATAAAAAGAGGAAAATCACTTGGGCTTGTTGGTGAATCCGGATGTGGAAAAACTACAACTGGAAAAGTTATAGTTGGTCTTGAAAAACCAACCGACGGAAAAGTCTATATCGATGGAAAAGAAATTAGTGAATATGAATCAAAGCTTGAATATCATAAAAAGGTACAAATGATTTTTCAGGATCCGTATGAATCACTAAATCCAAGAATGACAATTTTTGATATTATTGCTGAACCACTTAACATCCACAATATTGGAAATTTAAAAGAAAGAGAAGAAAAAGTTTTAAAATTGCTTCAAGATGTTGGCCTTACACCACCTTCAAGTTTTCTATGGAGATATCCCCATGAGCTTTCGGGTGGTCAAAGGCAAAGAGTAGCAATAGCTAGAGCTCTGGTACTAAACCCAACATTTATAGTAGCAGATGAACCAACTTCAATGCTTGATGTATCTGTTAGAACAGGAGTTATGAACCTATTAATGGATTTGCAAGAAAAATACAACATGAGCTATTTATACATCACTCATGATTTTGCCGTGGCAAGATACATGTGTGATAAAATTGCAGTAATGTATCTAGGAAAAATAGTAGAATATGCTGAAACAGAAGAGTTACTCTTTAATCCAATGCATCCATATACAAGGGCACTTCTTACAGCAGTGCCAGTACCTGATCCTGAACATAAAAAAGATGAACCAAATATAATTGGTAGCGTTAGCAAACCAATAGATCCACCCCCTCGCTGTAGATTCTACGATAGGTGTCCATTTAGGACGGAAAAATGTAAAAATGAACCACACCCTCAACTAAAAGATATAGGAAACAATCATTATGTTGCATGCTATTTGGTACAAGAGGGAAAGATATAAAATTTGGATGGTCCTAGTTGAAAACTAGGACCTTTTTTTGATTATAAAAAAGCATAAAAAAGGATTCAAGTGATATGGATAACTCATTATTTTATTTTAGCTTTTTTTAAAATTGAAAGCCATATTCCCATATGTTAAAATGATTTTGAAAAAAATTACAAAGGGGGTAGAAAAATGGTAGTAAGGCCATTTAGAGGATTAAGACCAAGAAAAGATATGATAGATAAAGTTGCTGCAAAACCATACGACGTAGTTTCAACTGAAGAAGCCAGAAAAGAAGCCGAAAGAAATCCTTATACATTTTACAAAGTTACAAGACCAGAAATAAACTTTGATGGAGAAGTTGACACACACTCAGATGAAGTAATACTAAAAGGTAAAGAAGTTTTAGAAAACTTTCAAAAAGAAGGAGTTATGATTCTTGAAGACAAACCAGCTATCTATGTTTATAAAGAAGAATGGAAAGGATATTCACAGATAGGTATATACGCAACCTTTTCAACCCAAGAATATAGAGAAGGAAAAATAAAAAAACATGAACTTACTAGAAAAGATAAAGAAGACGAAAGGGCAAGACACGTCAAATTAATGCAAGCACACACTGGACCAGTATTTCTAATGTACCGCTCAAGACCAGAAATAGATCAATTAATCATTAAACACACTACAAAAGAGCCAGAATATGATTACACCGATGAAAGTGGCATACACCACACTTTATGGGTAGTAAAAGACGAAAATGAAATAAAAGAAATCGTTGATGCATTCAAAAGTGTAGATGCTTTTTACATAGCAGATGGTCACCACAGAGCTGCAGCTGCTGCAAGAGCTGCTGAAGAACTTGCAAAAGAAAATCCAAATCACACCGGGGAAGAAGAATACAACTTCTTCCTAGCAGTATTATTTCCACACAGTCAACTTCACATTCTTGACTATAACAGAGTAGTTAAAGATTTAAACGGAAATTCCAAAGAAGAATTTTTAAAGAAAGTTTCAGAAAAATTTGACATCGAAGATGCTCCAAACTCTCCATTCAAGCCTGAAAAGAAACATGAATTTGGAATGTATCTAGATGGAAAATGGTACAAGCTAAGTGCAAAGGAAGGAACATTTGATAAAAATGATGTAGTATCTTCCTTAGATGTTGCAATCTTGCAAGATAATCTTTTAAATCCAATTCTTGGAATTGAAAATCCAAGAACTGATAAAAGGATTAATTTCGTTGGAGGTATTAAAGGAGTTGAAGAGCTTCAAAGACTAGTTGACAGTGGAGAATATACAGTTGCATTTGCTCTTTATCCAACGTCAATAGAAGAACTGCTTCAAGTAGCAGATGAAGGAAAAATAATGCCACCAAAATCAACGTGGTTTGAACCAAAATTAAAGAGTGGTATAATTGTTCATCTTATGTAAGTAAAATGGAGCGCAAAATGCGCTCCATTTTTTACTCTACACAAAAAATGCTGTCAATCCGGAAAGTCCAAATAAAATTCCACTCAAAATCAAAAATCTTATCCCTAATCTATTACTTTCTTTTGTCTTTTTCTCATTTTCTCTTCTCATCGCTCTAAGTCCTATCTCAAAAAATATTATAGAAATCAAAAAAACTATTGTTGCCCCCACAAAAAACAAATTGGAAAGTAATTTCATATGGCTTCACTCCTTTTTACAGGCTCACATTCAATCTTGGCCTATTTGGATCAGGAACTTTACTTGCAGTATTACCGACATTTTTCATTGCCTCTCTCCATGTTTCAAGAAGCTCACTTAAATAACCTCTCACCTCTCTAATCTTTTCAACATCTTTCTTCGTATTTGCTTCAACAAGAGTTTTAAACATATAGGTATACAATGCTCTTAAATTTTTTGCAATTTCTCCACCTTTTTCAAGATCCAAAGACAGGTTTAACTCAGTAATAATATCCTGACATTTTTGAATTTCTTCATTTGCTTTTACATACTCTTTATTTTTAACATCTCTTTCTGCCATATCCAAAAGTTCTACTGCTCTTTGATACAACATCTCTATTAATTTTGCTGGACTTGCGGTTTTTACCATTTGTTCTGTATAATCCATTGTTTCACCTTCCTTTAATTATTCTGTTTTAATACATTTAATACATTCATAAAATAATTTCTATAATATTCCAATACAAGCGGAATTTTTTCCTCAAGAAGATCGGATAATTCTATTAAATCCCTAGTTTCTAAAGCTGTAACAAAGTCTGTGAGTATTTCGGTAATCTGTTTTTCATCAATATTATTTTCAAAATCAGAGGGTGCATATCCCGTCATTTTTATAGAATTAACTCTTAAATTTTCCATAGCTGAGATTCCTTCAGCCAAATCTTTAATATTATTAAACCCTTCACTTTCACCAACTAAAACATTAGAAGAAACTTTCTCAAGAAGTTTTTCTATGTTAGATATATAATCTACCACATCCGCTAATGTTGATATAAAAAACTCTTGTAACGGGACAAATTGAACGCTTATTTCTAAATCTTCATCTAAAATTGCATCTCTAAGTTCATCAATTCTATTTATTGGAACATCTTTATCATTAACCTTTACTTCTTTTAACACCATTCCTTTGTATTTTTTTACAATTTCATCTAAAAGTTCTCCAAAATTTTTGTATTTTGAAGATTCAAATGTTTCTAAGTTCCCATTAACATTTAGCCTAACCATTATTTTCACTCCTTAATATAAAATATGCTTTAAAAATACCTGCTATAGTTTTAGCATCTGTAATTTCACCATTTATACATTTCTGCAAAACAGTATTAAAATCCTCTATTTCAACATCAATTATTTCATCCTCATCTGGATTTGACTGACCACTTTCAAGATCTCTTGCAAGATAAAGGTGTATAACTTCATTTGAAAATCCCGGAGTTGTGTGAATATATCCCAAATAAAGGTAATCTTTTGCAACAAAACCAGTTTCTTCTTTTAATTCTCTTTTGGCACATTCTAGTGGATCTTCACCTTTAAAATCAAATTTTCCTGCCGGAATTTCCAAAAGCTCTTTACCAATAGGGTATCTAAATTGTTTTACAAGCACAACTTTATTATCGTCCAAAATTGGAACAACTGCAACTGCACCTGGATGTAAAACATATTCTCTAAAACTTTTTCTGCCATTTTCTAGCATCACTTCATCCTTTTTTACATGTAATAGAAAACCTTTAAATATCTCTTTACTGCTAATCTTCTTTTCCATATTTATTCCTCCATTTTTTTATTGTTCAAAAACAATTATACTACAAAAAACAAAAAGGCAGGAAAACCTGCCTTTTAACTTGGCGGAGGCGGTGGGACTCGAACCCACAAGGGCATTGCTGCCCACCGGTTTTCGAGACCGGCCCCTTAGCCAGTTCGGTGCACGCCTCCTTGCATCAATTATATTACCATAATTATATAAAAAATTCAATTCTAAAGAACTCAAATTGTAAATTTAACTTAGAACTTTTTTTCAGAAATCGAGTCTATATATTTGGTAGTTTAATTCCGACAAAGTTTGTCTGAAAATGTTACATTAAGTTTAGACTAATTTTAATAATATAGTGTATAATAAGGTTGTACCCAAGATGGGAAAATAATAAAAAATTTTTGGAGGTGTTTATTTATGGCACTTTTATCAGCAAAAGATAGGGAATATTTAACAGACTTATTCTCAAAGGAACTTGAAAACAAGGTAAAGCTCATTTATTTTGGAGATTCAAAAGAAAACTGTGAGTACTGTGATCTTGAAGAGCAAATCTTAGATGAACTTAAAGAACTTTCTGACAAAATTATCATTGAAAAGTACAACGTTAAAGAAAATGCAGATTTGGCAGAAAAATACGAAGTTGAGATGACTCCTGCTCTTATTCTTACACTAGAAGATGGAGAAGATAAAGGTGTAAGATTCTACGGAATTCCATCAGGTCACGAATTTGGTACTTTAGTTCAGGATATAGTTACTTTTGGAAAAGGTGCAAAACCAGAACTTTCACCAGATACAATTGAAAAACTAAAAGCAATCGACAAACCAGTTAAAATCAGTGTTTTTGTAACTCCAACTTGTCCATACTGTCCACGTGCAGTTCTCACAGCACATAACTTTGCACTTGTTAATCCACTTATCAAAGCAGAAATGATTGAAGCAAACGAATTCTTTGACTTAAGTAACGAATTTGGAGTTTCTTCAGTTCCTCACATTGTAATTAATAGAAATCCAAATACATTCTTCATAGGAGCATACCCAGAACCACAATATCTTGAAGAAGTCTTGAAGGCAATTAAATAAGGAGGTGAGCTAATATGGTTCACTTTGATCTAGGAAATATATCCACAGGACCTAAAGATTATTACGATATTTTAATAATAGGTGGAGGACCAGCTGGTTTAACAGCCGCTATATATGCAGGACGTGCTGGACTTTCCGCAGCTGTATTTGAAAAGGCACTTGAAGGTGGTGCTGTTACACAAACACATGTTGTTGAAAACTGGCCAGGTTTTATACGAATCGAAGGCGGCGAATTAGGAGAAAAATTTGCAGAACATGCAAAAGCATTTGGAGCAGAAATAATTACAGCAGAGGTATTAAAAATATCATATGACAATGAATATAAATATGTTGAATTAGACAATGGTAAAAAAGTCAAAGGTAAGGTATTAATTTACGCAACTGGAGCTGTTCCAAGAAAACTTGGAGTACCTGGTGAAGAAGAATTCAGAGGAAAAGGTGTTACATACTGTGCGGCTTGCGATGGGTATCTCTTTTCAGGTAAAGATGTTGTTGTTGTCGGTGGTGGAGATAGTGCATGTGATGAAGCACACTTTTTAGCAAAGATGGTAAAAAGTATAACAATGGTTCAAAATCTTCCTTACCTTACAGCTGCAAAAGTTCTTCAAGATAGATTGTTAGAAAACAAAAACGTAAAGGTTATTTTAAACTCACTCGTAAAAGAAATTAGAGGTAAAGATAAAGTAGAAGAGGTTGTTGTAGTAAATAATGAAACTGGCGAAGAAACAGTTATAAAGGCAGAAGGTGTATTCATTTACGTTGGTCTTGTACCAAAAAGTGATCTTCTAAAAGGCATTGTTGATATAAACGAATACGGTTATATAAAAACAGATGAAAACATGGAAACTAATGTACCAGGAATATATGCAGTCGGTGATGTAAGAGAAAAAAATCTTAGACAAATTGTTACTGCTGCCGCAGATGGCGCAATTGCAGTAGAACATGCCGCTAAAAAATATTTCTAATTGGAGGTGGCAGATATGCAACACGTAAAGATAGTTGTTTATACAACTCCAACTTGTCCTTATTGTAGAAAAGCAAAAAATTATTTCAAACAACTTGGACTAAAGTTCAAAGAATACGATGTATCAAAAGATCAAAAAGCTGCAGAAAGAATGTATAAAAAGAGCGGACAATTGGGCGTACCGGTCATTGAGATTGGGAATCAAGTAGTAGTCGGTTTTGACAAAGCTAAAATTGATAGGTTACTAGGTATAAATTAACCAAGGCAGGTGCAACACCTGCCTTTTTAAAATTAAAGAGGTGATATATATATGGCTTTTAAATTTAAGTTTAGCTGCCCTTTAATTAAATTTTTCAAAAAACTCGGAATGAAAAAATTAAAAGTGAAAAGGGGTTAAAATATGAAAAAATTTATCTTTATCTTTTTAGTATTAGCTGCTATGATTTCTTTTTCGTATGATTATACCATGTATGATTTAGGGATTGCACACAAAATTTCAGTGATTGAAGACAAACCATTAATAATATACTTTTCTTCACCAAGTTGCGTCTATTGTAAAAAATTTGAATCAGAAGTACTTTCTGATGAAAAATTTCAAGAACTTTTAAAATTATACTACACCTTTGTAAAAGTTGAGCCGAACAACAATAAAACAACATTCCTTGAAAATGAATATACCAACAATGAGCTTTTTGGAGCTTTCGGTGTAAGGGGAACTCCTACATTTGTCTTTTGGTATAAAGATGCTGGTATAACAATGGTACCTGGATTTATGCCTCTTGAAGATTTTCTAAACGCTTTAAATTACATACTTAAATACGTATACGAAGACTATAGAGAAGACTTTCAAACCTTTCTTAACAGCAAAGAATCATTCAATCCTAAAACAAAGGTTATAAACGTATCAAACAACGATGCTGATTTTGTATTATCACACGACAAAAATGCAAAAAAATATACAAGCGATCAAAAAATTAAAAAAGGTATTGTTTACATTGTTTATTCTAAAGAAGATTTAGAAAAATTAAAACAATCAGGGGCCTTTAGAATTCTTTTTGTAAATGAGTAGGTGGTTAATTTATGTTTTATAAAGACGTAAGTGTATGGATCGCTTTTTTGCATGGAATATTATCATTTTTTAGTCCATGTGTTTTACCTTTAATACCTGCCTTTTTAGGTGTTTTGTTTACCGCAAAGAATAAATTTTTAAAACTTTTTGGATTTTTCATTGGTTTTTCAATATTTTTTTCAATTATTGGCATTTTTTCATCTGTATTTGGAATTTTCTTTTCAAAATACGGAACAGTTATAAATTATATTTTAGGTACAATTATCATTGTAATGGGAATACTATATATGTCTAATAAAGAAATAGTAAAACCAAAGAAAATTAATGTCTGGAATTTTAAAGGCGGTAGTCTTTTAACTGGAATACTTATGGGAGCAGCTATAGGTTTAATTTGGATTCCTTGTAGCAGTCCTATCTTAGGATCAATCTTGACTATAGCAACAACCGTCAATCCGTATAAAGGTGGTTTTCTTCTATTTGTATACTCCTTAGGGATTTCTTTGCCATTTTTGACAATTGGCACACCAATATCCAAATTACTTACAGGTGGTTTTGGAACACCTAAATGGGAAAAGATTTTAAAAATATTTGGTGGTGCTTTTTTAATAATTCTTGGTATTTTGATAATATCTGGAAAAATGGTGGTATAATATTTTTGAAAGGAGTGAAAATCTATGCCAAGCGCATCAATGAACTGGTATTCTGGAATGCTATTCTACAGCAAAACTACTTCAGGACATGATTTAATTCTCGATGCAAATGATACTGTCGGTGGTAAAGATGCCGGAGCAAGGCCTAAAGAACTTATTCTATACTCTCTTATGGGCTGTACCGGCATGGATGTTGTATCTTTGCTAAGAAAAATGAGAGTAATAGACTCTCTTGAATCATTTAGATTGGAAGTAGAATATGAATTGGCACCAGAACATCCAAAAGTATACACTAAAATACACTTAAAATACTTATTTAAATTTAATGGTGAACCTCCAAAAGATAAGGTTGAAAAAGCTGTAAATCTTTCACAGGAAAGATATTGTGCAGTTTCAGCAATGCTCAAACAAGTTGTACCAGAATTTACCCACGAGATAATTTACGAGTAATATGGCTGACTATCCTTTGCAATACAATAACCCTGATTCAAGTGTTAAATTAAAAACGAAAAGAGGATATCCAAGATTAGGTGCAACCCCGGACGACACCGGGGTTAATTTTGCTGTTTTTTCACGTCATGCAGAAAAAGTAGTACTAGAATTATATCAAAACTACTATGATGCAACACCTTCACATAGATTTGAACTTGATCCTAATTACAATAAAACGGGAGATATATGGCATATATATGTATACGGAGTTGGTCATGGTCAATACTATGGTTGGCGAGTATACGGACCATATGATCCAGAAAATGGAAAAAGATTTAATCACCACAAGTTATTGGTTGATCCATATGCAAAAGCCATTTCTAGTTCTTTTGATTGGGATTCTTCTTCTGCATATGGCTACGATATAAATTCTCCTTTAAAAGACCTTTCTTTCTCTAAAGAAGATTCGGCAATTAGCCCCACAAAATCAATTGTAATAGATGATTCAAAATATGATTGGCAAGGCGATAAACAACTTCATATTCCATGGGAAGACACAATAATATACGAAATGCACGTAAGACTTTTTACAATAAACCCTACCTCAAAAGTAAAATTTCCTGGAACATTTTTGGGAATAATTGAAAAGCTCGATCACCTTAAAGAACTTGGCGTAACAACCATTGAATTAATGCCTATCTTTGAATTTAACGTTAATTCAATAGATAGGATAAATCCAATCACCGGCGAAAGACTAAAAGATATATGGGGATATAATCCTCTCGGTTTTTTCGCCGTCACTGGAAACTATTCTGTTGGTCTTAAATTAGGTGAACAGGTGTTCTTATTTAAAGACTTTGTAAAAGAACTTCACAAAAATGGTTTTGAAGTGATCTTGGATGTAGTATATAACCATACTGGTGAAGGAAATGAGTTAGGCCCCACATTAAATTTTAGGGGTTTTGACAATGAAATTTACTATATGCTTGATCCTAATAACAAAAGATACTATCTTAATTATTCAGGATGTGGAAATACTCTAAATTGTAATCACCCAGTAGTTAAAGAACTTATTATAGACAGTTTAAGATACTGGGCAACTGAAATGCATGTAGATGGTTTTAGATTTGATTTGGCAGCTGTTTTAGGTCGAACCCCAGACGGAAGATGGATTGGAGATTTTTCACTCCTTAAAGACATAGCCGAAGATCCCATATTGCATGGTTTAAAACTAATTGCAGAAGGTTGGGATGCTGCCGGTGGTTACTTTTTAGGAGAATTTCCAGAAGGTTGGGCTGAATGGAACGGACAATATAGAGACACGGTAAGAAAATTTGTGAGAGGGGACGAAGGAGTATTAGTAGAACTTGCAAAAAGAATTACTGGTAGTCAAGACCTTTACGGTAAAAAAAGACCGCACGCAAGTATAAATTTTATTACATGCCATGATGGATTTACAATGAGAGATCTGGTAAGTTACAACTATAAACATAACGAAGAAAATGGCGAAAATAATAGAGACGGCGCCGATGAAAATTTCAGCTATAATTATGGAGTTGAAGGAGAAACTGATGATCCTAAAATTAACGAAATAAGAAAAAGACAAGTGAAAAACTTTATAACCATTCTAATGGTATCACATGGAACTCCCATGATTTTAATGGGTGATGAAATTTATAGAACACAATATGGAAACAACAACGCATATTGTCAAGATAATGAAAAAACATGGCTTGATTGGACTCTTAAAGAAAAGCACCAAGATATATTTAGATTTTTCAAAAAAATGATTGAATTTAGAAAAAAACATCACGCATTAAGAAGAAAACATTTTTTCACCGGCAGAGACCTCACTGGAGATGGTATAGCAGACATATCCTGGCATGGTATAAAACCTTTCCAACCTGATTGGGGATATCATTCACACTCAATAGCTTTCATGATAAGCGGTAGCGATTTTTTGTGTAAAGATGCAAAAGAAGATAATGACATATTTGTCATTCTAAATCAGTGGAGAGAACCATTAACTTTTACACTTCCAATTCTACATGGGAAAACATGGTATAGAGTTGTAGATACAGCTAAACCTTCACCGTACGATTTTCTAGACTCACCCAAGCAAGTTGGATTTGTTTATACTGCAGAACCAAGAAGCTCAGTAGTTTTAATAAGTATGCCTCACCATGGAAGTGATTTCCCCGTATAATCCAAAAAGACTCCACTCTCTTCTACATTTTCAACAATATCAATAATTCCCTTTGCAGACTCTTCAGGCATTACAGGAGCTTCTTTTCCTCCCATATCTGTCTTTACCCATCCAGGATGTACAGATATGACTTTAATGTCCTTAAGCTTACTTGATAGTAACTTTGTAACCATATTTAAAGCAGCCTTTGAAACTGAATAAGAGTAACTTGTAGTACCTCCCAAAAGAGCTATTGAACCAAGAATTGAGCTAATATTTATAATTTTCCCACCACTTTTTAATTTACCGGATTTATATAGCCGTTGACTCAAAAATAAAGGTCCCAAAGTATTCACTTTAAATGAATTAAGAAAATAATCATATTCAAGGTTTTCAAAACTATCTTTATACAAAACTCCAGCATTATTAATCAAAACATCAACTTCCACTGAAAGTGTTTCAACAAATTTTTCAATTGAATCTTTATCAAGCAAATCAAGAAAATAAATACTAACCTTATTATTATCAATTTTTATCATTTCTGGTTTTCTAGTAGCAGCTATAACAAAATGACCCCTTTTTAAAGATTCCTGCAATAATGCATATCCTATACCTCTATTTGCACCCGTTATTACAATATTCATGAGCTTTCACCTTCCTGATTTTTTATTTTCTCTTTGAATGATAAAAACTCTGGTATCTGTGAAATGTCTTCAGGAAAATTCTCAAAACTTTTTATTACTAAAACAGGGCTACCCAAGTCCACAAATGCATCCAATGCTTCTACATCAAAGTTAAACATTCTTACACAACCATGAGATATTCTCCTTCCAATTTCCCAAGGCTTAGTTGTTCCATGAATACCGTAGGTTGGATTTGAAAGTTGTAAAAAACGAGTACCTAAACCATTAATTGGGGAACGTGGTGGAATATACTCTCCATACCAGTATAATGCTGGATCAATTTGTTTATTTAAAATCCAGTATATCCCAGGAGGCATAGAATCACTTCTACCTATTGCTACTGGAAAAACTTTTACAAGTTTTCCTGCATAGTAAACAGCCAATCTCGATGTTGAAAGATTAACAACAATACTAGTCAAACCTTCGGTAAATTGTACTGTTCCTATCTTTAATTTCATACCAGAATAAATCTTATCAGGATTTTCAAGGTTATTAATTATTTGTAAATCTGCTGTTCTCACACCATATTTTTTTGCAATTTCCCACAATGTTTCACCTTTTTGAACAATATGAGTAGCAATTATACTTGATACATACGGAGTAAAATCTCCTCGTAAATACGTAGTAAAACCATTTAAAGTAAATAAATCATACGAAATTGTTTTGATTTTTCCACTTGGAAGTTTTATTTTTAGCGAAAGTACATTTTTTAATTCATTTCTCTTTTCCTTCGTATATAATACATATCCTTTACTTGTTTTAAACAAAATCATATTTTTTCCATCAATCGTGCCAGAAATAAGCTGATAATCTGTAGAAACTTTCACATTTAAAGATAAATCTTCAGGATTAGTTACTACTTTAATCGAAATATTCTTTTTATATTGATACAGATCTAATATAGGACCTGATATTGTACCAAAAACAGTCTGCCCAAATTTATTTTTACCAACTATTATTGGTATAACCCACCTAAAAAGTCCATCTTCAAATTCATAAGAGTCATTACCTTTATATTTTGCCCTAATAAAACCTGTTGGTCCATAAAGATAAACTTTTGGTTTTTGAGATGCATCATAATAGGGTTTAACAATCAAGGTAACCCCTGTCGATGTAACTGTATCTACTTCCACTAAATGAGCTGCATGTAACAAAACGACAACAAAAATAAGTGAGATTGTTATTATTTTTTTCATATCTTAATTATATCATACCTCTCCGCCATTTTAGTTAACATTTGTATTTAAATTGTTCTCAATTTGTTTTCTTATATAAACAATTGTAAATCTATTTTATATTATAATTACTCTGCAATAACAAAATTAAATGGAGGTAGAAACTATGAAAAATAGATTGTTATTCACCCTTTTATTAATTCTAAGTGCAGGTATATTATTTGGTAATCTTTACACAGATGCATATAATTATACTTTTAAAATTGCTAAATACTATGGAGTAAACGATGAGAGAGCAAAAGTAATTGCACAAACAGTTGCTGAAGAATATGAAAAATTTCCACAAGTTCCTTATCAAATATTTGTGGCAGTTATAGTCTCAGAAAGTGGATTTAAAAATTTGTATGGTGATAGTGGTCACGCGGTTGGTTACTGCCAATTACACGAATCAGCAACCGACTATGTTGCACTATTTTTCCCGGAAATAAAACATATTCTTTCAAAAATATCACACGATGATCTAATTAAATTCCCTGCTCTTCAAATAAGGATAGCCTATAGATACTTATACCTTATTATGAAAAACATTACAAATTACAATATAATAAAGGCTCTAAACTTTTGGAACAACAGTGATAAATATTATCTTAGAGTGTTTGATACATTAGTGTTTATTGACAGCATCGCTATGAAAAATTAATCCCTATCCTCATCATATTCAATATGTATTGTCTGTGTGTTATGAGATAATAAAATTACATAGTCTTGCTTTTTTTCAACAATTTTAGCATTTGTTTTTAGATTATTAATATTTCTTCCATTTATTCTTATTTTATATTCACCTCTTCCTTTCAAATACAAAGTAGCCGTAATTTTTCTTCTATTTGCAAATGCAACTGAGCTATCTACACTCCATTTATACCAATTTTCCCACGACGGGCCAAGGAAAATCTCCGTTTCTTCATCAACATCTTTAATTATTGTAGAATCTATTGGAACTTCTTTTCCCGATAAACTCGACCAAATTTGAACTTGACCAGAAGGAATTTGTTTTGGAGATTTAACATATACAACTCTTTGACATGGCTGCCAGTCAACTGAATTAAATCCATTTATTGATACAAAATTGTAATCTTTTCTTTCAACCGAAAATTTATCCATAAGGATTGTTTTTCGCTTTTTTAAATCTTTCATATTTCCAAGAGTAAAAATCTTTTTACCTTGCACATTGTAGACTTCTTTTTCATAAAGCATAGCACGAGTTGATGTTGTATAATAGCTACTTTCTGGCTCTGAAACTACTATTACAAAACCTTCGTCAATATCTGCATACAATTTTAGAAATTGATACATTTCATTTTCTTTCAATATATAGAAAAACTGAAAACCACCATCAATCGTAAATGTTGCTGTAGAGGGGCTTGAATCTATAAATATTCTTCTGATCTCATTATTTTCTTGAATTATTTCAAAAAGTCTATCATTAATAAACTTATATTTTTTACCATCCTTACTAATAAAAATCCCATCTCTTAATTCACAGTCTTTTAATACAAAATCTTCATCTTCAACAAGCTTAACTTTTTCAACATATTCATATGTTTTAACGTACCAAGATGATTCCACGCCCAAAATTTCCCAGTTAGAAGGTATAACTTCTCCGTTTTTTATCTGTTTTACTAACACTCCATAATTTGGATAAATTAGTACAACCTCAGAAAACAAAAATAATGGTAATACGAAAAAAAGCCACAAAAAAATTTTTTTCATCCTATCACTCCCCAAATTATGAGAGAAATATATGATACAACAACAACCAAAATTAAAATCCACATTATAACTTTCCAAATTTTTCTTACCTTCCAGGAATAATCATATAGTGGAATTACATATCCCAATAACATCCCAGTTAAAAATCCACCAATATGTGCCGCGTTATTAATATTTGTCCCCGGCATTATACCAAAAATAATGTTAATAACAATCATTGGTAAAAGAGCACTTCCAGTAATAGGCTTTAGTGAATAAGGAGTATCTTTTCTAAAACCTGCGGCAAACAACACACCAATTAGACCAAATATTGCCCCACTGGCTCCCACGGAAAATGAGCTATAATAAAAAATTTGAGTTGCTAAATTTCCTACAATTCCACTTAAAAAATAAAACGTCAAAAATTTTTCAGTTCCATACACATTTTCCACAATTCTACCAAGAAAAAACAGTGCATACATATTAAATATTAAATGAATAAAACCTCCATGAACAAACATGGAGGTTACTATTCTAAACCATTGTCCATGTGAAACAAGAGGTCCATATTGCGCTCCAAACATAAGATATAATACAGCCTCATTTGGAATAAAAAACTTAAATATCTCGATTAGAAAAAGTATTAATACGTTGACAAATATAAGATAATAAAAGCTTTCTCTTTTCAAAATTTCACCTCAAAAACCAAATGGTAACAAGTTTTGAGTTACTTTTGCCATTTCCTCTTCCCTTATCTTTTCTATCTTTTCCATCAACTCATTAATACCAGCTGTTAATAAATCCTTCAATGTTTCACTATCACTTAATAAATCCTCGTCAATTTCAATATCTTTAACTTTTCTATCAGCTGTTGCTAAAATTTTAATGGCCCCACCACCAACACTAACTTCTACTTCTACATTTGAAAATCCTTCTTCAACTTCCTGAAGTTTTTTTTGCATCTCTTCCTGAAGTTTTTGTAGTTGATTCATAGACTTACCTGAAAGATTCTTTCCACCAAAACTTTTTAATTTCTTCATCAGATAACCTCCTTAATATGTTTTTTCATAATATTCAAAGCCATCAGTCTTTAAATATTCAAATTCAGGTGTAACTAAAAATACTTCAGAATCATACTTTGGAATAATAGTCCTTGTATAAATCCAATTTTTTTTGCCAAACACAAAAGCTGCAGTCGAAAATACATCAGCCTTTATTGCATCATCAGATATAACTGTTGCACTAATAGCACTATCTGCAGGATATCCTGTTTTACTGTCTATTAGGTGGTGAAATCTTTTCCCATCAACGATAAAATATCTTTCATAATCTCCACTTGTTGCTACTGCCCCACTTTTCAAATATATATAGTCTATGCTATCATTACCTCTTGGATTTCTTATACCTATAATCCAATATTCTTTACCAAATTTTGGTCCAAGTATCCTTATATCTCCACCTGCTTCAATAAAACCTGTACAATTTGGATCTGCTTGTTTTGCAATTTGATAAGCCCTCTCAAGTGCATATCCTTTTACAATTCCTCCCAGATCAAACCAAACTCCGTTTGTTTTCACAGCCTTCTTTTTATAATCAATTTCTACAAGCTTTGCACCTGAAAGCTTCAAAGCTTCTTCTATATCTTCTTTTCTAGGAACTACTAAACTACTAGCCTCTTTTTCAGAGAATTTTGAAAATCCCCATAAATCAATTACTCTTCCAAGAGTTGGATCAAATGCAAAATTTGTCCTTTTTGCATATTGAAGTGAGAGATCTAAAATTGCAAAAGTTTCATCATCAACTTCCACCCAATCATTACTATGATTTATTTTGTAAATAATTGAGTCTTTATTGTATGCATCAAATTTTTTGGTTATTCTATCAAGCTCATTAAATATTTCTTTTGATAAAACAGATGGATTTACATTAGTAGAAATTCTAAGTTGAACGTAAGTCCCCAAAGAAAAAGTTTCAAAAGTTTCGTACTTCATATTTGGCTTAAAAAATACTGCAACAATAAGAATAATTGCAACAATTACTACAATCAATATTGTAGATACCAAAGATAATTTTGTTAATTTATTTATGTCACCACTACTTTTCTTCCGCATACTTTGCAATATCCTCCTTCTGTAATATTTTTTATATCAACAATATAACCCTCTCTGTAAATCAATTGTGTTCCACAATCTGGACAAAAAGTACTTTCATATCTTGGATCAAAGATATTACCAATATAAACAAAATTTAAATACTCTTTTGCAATACTATATAATTTTTCCAAGGTTTCAATAGGTGTCGGCGATATTTCATATTTATACGCCGGAAAATACCTTGAAAGATGTAAAGGTATATCTCTATCAATTTTTGCTAAATCCTTAAATTCTTGAATAAGTTCTTTTTCGTCATCATTTTTCGTAGGTATAACAAGTGTGGTAACTTCAACATGAATTCCTCGATTCTTTGCAGTTTCTATAACCTTTAAAACATGACTATAACTTCCTCCAATCTCCTTATAAAACTCCTCATTACTACCTTTTAAATCAATATTCATAGCATCAATACTCTGAAGTAAAACATTTAGCGGTTCAAATTCAATATACCCATTTGTAACAAGAACATTGTATAATCCTTCTTTATGCGCTATTCTAGATGTATCAAGAACGAATTCGTAACTTACTATAGGTTCATTATAAGTATAAGCAATTCCATTTGAGTTTCTTGTTTTTGCTATTTCCACAATTTGCGAAGGCGTAACAGTTTTAACAGCGGGTTTTACTTGAGAGATTTCCCAATTTTGACAAAAACCACATGAAAAATTACAACCCCATGAACCTATAGATAAAATTTCGCTTCCTGGCTTAAAGTGAAATAAAGGCTTTTTTTCTATTGGATCCATTGCAATTGATGAAATCTCACCATAATTTATTGTATAGAGTATTCCATTTTCATTTTTTCTTGTTTTGCAAAATCCAATTTGTCCCTCAGATAAAAAACAATGTCTAGGACAAAGTCTACAGACAATCCCATTATCCCCTTCATCAAAAAAAGTTGCCATTTTCTTCATATTAACACCACCCTGAGATAATTATAACATATCTTCAAAAAAAATAGGCCGATTTTGGCCTATTTTAAATCTTCTATTGCTCTCCAATAATCTTCATAAAGCATTGAAAACCTCAACACATCCCAATACTTTCCTTTGAAAAACTTTGCCTGACGTTCCATTCCTTCCTGTAAAAATCCACATTTCTTTAATACAGAAATAGTATCTTTTTTATACTCGACCACCTTTGAATAAACTCGATTTAAATTCAAAACTTCAAAAGCATATTTTAACATCAACCTTACAACTTTAATTTCAACATCATTTTCAATAGCTTCATCCCAAAAAATCCTTATGCAAGCACTTCTATTAATCCAATCTATATCGTAAAATTGTGCAATTCCAGTACTATCTTCCCCAAATTTAATTTGAAAGGTTAGTTCATTAACTCCATCCTTAAACAAATCAAAATTTAACTCTTCAGCAGAAAAATCTTTAAATTTCATATCTAAAAAATTTTTTAATTCTTCGTCAGAAATTTTTGTTAACTTTACATTTTTTTCATTACTTTCCATTTTCTAATCCTCCCAAATATTCTCTAATCCCAACACTTCTGATATGAACTATATCTTCAAAATTTTTTAAATCTTCTATTCTCACAAGTTTTGTTGCTTTATCCTTTGCAATGGTAACATAAACAAATCTTTCATACTTCATCCAAAAATCTTCGACTGATCCAAAGAATACCTTTACACCTTTGTTTAATATTAACACTTTGTCACAAATTTTTTCGATCTCCTCATCATCATGGGTCACATACAATATTGTTTTTTTATTCATCTTTAATTCTTTTATCCTATTTAAAATTAGTTTTTTTGACTCTGCATCAAGACCACTAGTTGGTTCATCAAGAAGAACTATATCAGGGTCAATCAAGAGCGCTATAGCCATAGATAACCTTTGTTGTAACCCCTTTGAAAGCTCCATTGGTCTTTTCTTTAAATGTGATGATAGCTGAAAATATTCTATTTCTTTATCTATCTTTTTCTTGCTAACATTACGTATACTTGCAAAATAATTAATATTTTCCTCAAGTGTTAATTCAGGGATAAGAACTGGTTTTTCAGGAATATAAGATATTAAATTAGAGTTTAGCTTTATCTTACCTTTTGTTGGCTTTATTATTCCAGCAACCATTTTCAAAATTGTACTTTTCCCACAACCGTTCCTACCAATAATCCCAATAACCTCTCCATCTAAAGCAGAGAAGCTAATATCCTTGACAACCCAATCTTTTTTGTATCTTTTACTTACACTAAAAAGCTCTATCATTGCAAATTAACCTCCACGTACAATTCACCGTCATCGTTTTGTTTTACTGCAGGATATGCACTTTTTACAAGTATTGGATCAATATCATTATTAGTATACTTTATCAGATATTTTTTATCTTTATCATCATAAACTATTTGATATCCTTTTGTAGATAAATCAACATTAATAAATCCTTTATTGTAAAGTTCAAAAAGTATATTTTTTCCTGACAATGCTGTAGGATTAAACTCGTCAGGATATAAAAGCAAAGCCTGTTCAAGAGCACTATCTACATTTCTCAAATTCATTGCAACTTGAGTTGCCTTGGCTTTTGCCACAGATCTCAAAGCAACCGGAGTTGCAACAGATAGTAATGCAGAAATAACAGCTAAAACAATCAAAAGTTCTATTAAAGTAAAGCCTTTTTTCACTTTTTTGACTCCTCCTTATGCCCTAACAGGCAAAACAATATAAAGATATTCTCCAACATTTTTAGAATTTATCTGCATTGGGCTTAGTTCATCAACAAAGTTAAAAACAACTTCTTCTTCCTCAATCTTCTTAACTGCTTCATTTAAAAACCTTGGATTAAAATTAATGGTAATATCCTCTCCCTCTTTTTCTATAGGAATTTCTTCTATTACTTCTCCATATTCAGGGCTTTGACTGCTGAGTTCCAATGTATCATCCAAAACTTTTAACTGAACTTTATCCGTTCCTCTTTTTGCGATGATCATTGTTCTTTTTAAACTCTCCAAAAATTGATCTTTATTAAAAACTATTCTAGATTTAAATGCTTTTGGAAGCACGCGCTTATAATCTGGAAATACTTCCTCTACAACTCTCATTATAACTGTCACATCTCCGGCATTAACAGCAAGTTTTTTGTGATCAAAATTTATAGTCAAAACTGGTTCATCTGTTTCTTTAATCAAGTTTTCTAATTCCTTCATGCTCTTTAGTGACAAAATAAAATCAATATCTGAATCAACTGTAATTTTCTGCTCAACAAGAGCTAGTCTATAACCATCACTTGCAACAAGTCTTAAATAATTATCTTTTAGCTCCCAGTACACTCCGTTAAGTGCTCTCATAGCACTTTCAGTAGATGCACAAAAGATTACTCGATCAATCATTTCTTGTAAAATAGAAGTTTCAATCTCAAATTTTATACCGGTGTTTTCTAATTCAATACTAGGAAATTTTTCTGGTTCAGAATAAGTTGCTATATTAAAAGAACTCTTTCCACTTTTAATATTTAATTTACCATTGTCATAATTCAAGATAATTTGATCATTATCAACATTTTTTACAATTTCTTCCAAAAGTTTTGCATCAACTGCAAATTGTCCCGAACCCTCCACTTCAGGTACATTAAGTTTTGAAACAACGAATGTCTGCATATCTGTAGAATAAATATTTAAAGAATTATCTTCAACTTTAAATAGCAAACATTGTAAAATTGGATCCACTGTCTTTGAACCCACTGCTTGGGCAGCAACAGAAATCTTTTTCTCAAGTTCGGATCTCTGTATAGCAAGTTTTAACATCAAATCCCTCCTCACAATTTTCTTTCTTAAATTATTTTAACACAAATTATGTTAAAATAAAAAAGGAAAGTTAACTAATAAAAATTAGCAAGATGTTATATAATTGTGTTGAAATAAACAAAAATAGAGGTGAGTTTATGCAAAGATTTTACCTAATACTTGCAACCATTTTTGCCTTTTTGTTTTTACTGACATTCTTTCATTTAAAAAGTTTAGATAATAGACTTGAATATTCACAAAAATTGAATAAAGCATATGAAATGTATGTAAATAAAGACCTTAGGTTTAAAGAATATATAGAAAACAACAATTTAGACGAATTAAAATATCTATTAGAAAGGAAGTAGGTATGAGAGACGTTCAAAGCGAAAGAGATGAAAGAAATGTACCATTAAAACACGTAGGTATTAAAAACTTAAAATACCCAGTTGTCGTTTTAGACAAAAAAAATAAAAAACAACATACTGTAGCTGAAATAAATATGTATGTTGACCTTCCAAAAGATTTTCGTGGCACACACATGAGTAGATTTTTAGAAGTATTAAATAAATTCCATCTGAAAATCGATCCAAAAAGCATAAAAGCAATTTTAGATGATTTAAAAAAGACACTTAAAGCCCAAAGTGCTTCTATAGAAATAATGTTTCCTTACTTTCTACAAAAAAAGGCACCGGTAACAAAAATTGAAAGCTACATGGAATACAAATGTGGCTTTAAGGCATATGATACAAATGAGCAATGTGAATTCTACATTGTTGTAGAAGTTCCCATTCAAACACTATGCCCTTGTTCAAAAGAAATAAGTAAATATAACGCTCACAATCAAAGAGCCCTTGCAAGAATCGAAGTTGAAACAAGTGAACTTATTTGGTTTGAAGATTTGATAAAATTAGCAGAAAGCTCTGCAAGTGTGCCGCTATTTACCCTTCTCAAGAGACCTGACGAAAAATATGTTACTGAAAGAGCATATGAAAATCCAAAATTTGTAGAAGATGTTGCAAGGGATATCGCTCTCTCAATAAAGGAAAATAAGAAAATTAGATGGTTTAAAGTCGAAGTTGAAAGTTTTGAATCTATTCATAATCACAATGCTTATGCTTGTGTGGATTCAGACACAATGGAGGTGTAAACATGAACGAACAAAAAATACTCACACTACTTGGATTTGCATCAAAAGCAAAAAAATTGGTATATGGAAAAGATAATATAAGAGATTATATAAAAAACCCAAAACTGAAAAACAAGTTGATAATCATGGCTAAAGACACAGGTGAAAGAGTCAAAAAAGATATTAAAATAAGATGTGATATTTCAAATGTCCCATTAATCGAATTTTCCGATAAAAAAACTATATCTAAAGCAACAGGCATGGAAAATGTTGCGGTAATTGGAATAATTGATGAAAATATGGTCAAAAGCATTTTAGAGTTTTATTCCAAGGGGGGATAAGATGAATCTCAAAATACTTACTTTAAATGAGTATTCCTTAATCGATTTTGTAAACTTAGTCAACAAAGTTTTCGAAGACTATACTGTACCAGTAAATTGGAACGTAATAAATTTTCAACTTGATGCAAGGGAAAATTCTATTTCGCTTGAAGATAGTTTCATTTTTTTCAAAGATGAAAAACCCGTAGGATTTATTGTAAACAGTATTAGAAGGGATCGTGCAAGAATAGACGCAATGGGAGTTGTAAAAGAAGAAAGAGGCACAGGTACAGCCTCATTTATCTTGGAACACGCAACAAACTATTTAAAATGGAAAGGTATCAAAAAAATACTACTGGAAGTTATAACTCAAGATAAAAGAGCATATAGATTTTATGAAAAACATGGATTTAGAGAAAAAAGAAAATTACATTTGCTTGTAAACAAAGATTTAAAAACTGAAAATACTGAATATAGAGCAATAAAAGTTGAACCAAGGTACGTCTATACTTTATCACTAAATCTTGAAATCTCTGGCAGAACCACTAATTGGCAAAGAGAACCAATTACTTTGTTATTAGCCGATGGAAGATACAATTATGTAAAGCTGGTTCATAACGGAAAAGAAGGATATTTGGTATGGGGTAAAAACGAGGATAAGAGCACATATATAGTAGATTTGGGTACTAAGCATAATAATGAATGGGAAATTTTTGCAAAAATTGCTGTCGATTACCTTGTAAGAGAGACAAATTGTAAAATAATTTCTGCAACTTCCGTTCCGGAAAATGACCCCCTATATTCTGCACTCAAAAGTGCCGGTTTTTCAAGCTTAATTGAGCAATCAGAAATGTATAAAAACATACATTAATTGGAGGGATTATATGCAAGAATTAAAAAATCATCTCAAAAAACTTTCAAAATTTGAAAGCGCCCTTTCGCTTCTTCATTGGGATATGGAAACCTATATGCCACCAAATGCAGTAGAAAAGAGGGCACAAATAATTGGTGAAATATCAGGCTATGTATTCGAACAATTTATATCAGAAAAAACCCTAGAATTAATTGAAAAAGCCCAGCCTAATGATGTAGAATCAGAAGCCATATTAAGGTTGGTAAAAAAAGAATATGAAAGAATGAAAAAAATTCCAAAAAAGCTTTTTGTAGAACTTCAAATAGAAACTTCAAAGGCCCAACAAGCATGGCAAAACGCAAAAAAAGAAAAAGATTTTAACTTATTTAAACCTAACTTAAAAAAAGTTGTAGAGCTTGAAAAAAAAGTTATAGAAGTCCTTGGATATGAAGAAAATAAATATGATACACTCCTCGACCAATATGAACCTGGCTTAAAAACAAAACAACTTAATGAAATCATTCCACCACTTAGAAACTTTCTTGTTGAATTTCTTGGAAAACTAAGTCAGGGAAAACAACCAAATCCTGAAATTTTAGAAGGTGAATACGATGAAACTTTGCAAAAAAGATTTTCAGAAGAACTTTTAAAAGTTCTAAATTATGATTTTAATTCTGCAAGGCTTGATGTTTCTGCCCATCCATTTACAATTTCAATATCTCACAACGATGCTAGGATCACAACAAGATTTGATAGATTTGATATAAAAAATTCTATATTCAGCACAATTCATGAATGTGGCCATGCACTATACGAACTTGGAATTCCAGAAGAATATAGAGAACTTCCAATTGGTGATGGTGCTTCAATGGGAATACATGAAAGTCAATCAAGATTTTGGGAAAATATTGTCGGACGAAGTTTTGAATTTTGGAAATTTATGTATCCAAAATTTGTAAAATATTTCCCCAGATTTGAGAAAATTGATTTAAAAGATTTCTGGAGGGCAATAAACAAGGTAGAAAGATCACCAATAAGAACTGAAGCTGATGAAGTAACATACAACCTTCATATTATGATAAGGTTCGAGATAGAAGAAGCATTGATTAACGACAGAATAAATGTTGATGAACTACCTTTAATTTGGAATGAAAAGATGAAAGAATATTTAGGCATCTCACCTAAAAATGACAGCGAAGGAGTTCTCCAAGACGTTCATTGGGCTCACGGTTCATTTGGTTATTTCCCTTCATACATGCTTGGAAATCTTTATGCAGCACAAATATTTAACCAAATGAAAAAAGATATTCCAGACTTTTATCAAAAAGTTGAAAACGGAGAATTTAAACCTATTTTAGACTGGCTCAGAGAAAAAATTCATTCAAAAGGAAAGATATATCAGCCAATGGAGTTAATAAAGATGGTTACTGGAGAAACACTTAATCCACAGTATTTCATGGAGTATGTAAGTGAAAAATACAAAAAAGTTTATATGCTTTAATAGTAAAATTAAAGGGGGAAAATTCCCCCTTTAATTTATGGATGCACTCTATATAAAGTTCTAGGAAATGGTATAGCCTCTCTAATATGTTCAAGACCAGCTATCCATGCAATTGTCCTTTCAACACCAAGTCCAAACCCACTGTGAGGAACCGATCCAAACTTTCTTAAATCTAAATACCAATCGTATGATTCAACAGGAAGGTTAAATTCTTTCAATCTTTCAACCAAAAGATCGTAATCATGAATTCTTTGTGAAGCCCCTATTATTTCACCATATCCTTCAGGCGCTATCAAATCATCGCACAATACAACGTCTGGGTTATCCGGATCTGGCTGCATGTAAAATGCCTTTGCCTTTCTTGGATAATGTGTTACAAATACAGGTTTATCAAATTGCTTTGCTATCTCCGTTTCTTCATCTCCACCAAAATCGTCTCCCCACTCAATATCATATCCTTTCTTTTGGAGCATTTTAACAGCCTCTGTATAAGTAATCCTTGGGAAAGGTGGTTCAATCTTTTCAAGTTTTGAAATGTCTCTATTTAAAGCTTCAAGATGCTCTCTTGCATTTTCAAGAACGTATTTTACTATATAGCTGACAAGATTTTCCTGCAATTTAAGATTATCCTCATGCTCAAAATATGCAACCTCGGCTTCATTCATCCAAAATTCTATAAGGTGTCTTCTTGTCTTTGACTTTTCAGCCCTAAATGTTGGCCCTAAATTAAATACTCTTCCAAGAGCCATACATGCAGCCTCTAAATAAAGCTGCCCAGTTTGTGCAAGATATACCTTTCCATAGTCAAAATAATCTATCTCAAAAAGGTTACCTGCAGATTCACCGATTGCACCAGTGAAAATAGGTGTATCTACTTGAACAAAATCATTTTCCCAATAGAATTTTCTAATAGCTTTTAAAACTGCATCCCTAATATTTAAAATATGCATCTGCCTTCTAGAGCGAAGCCATAAGTGTCTGTGTTCCATAAGATAATCAATACTATGGTCAGGCTTATTAATTGGAAAATCTTCCGTTGGAATTTGAACTGGAATTACCTCTTTTGCATGAATCTCTACCCCGCCTGGTGCCCTCTCTTCACTTATCACCGTTCCTCTTACAATCAAGGATGATTCCATTCTAAGTTTTCTTGCATTTTTAAAAGTTTCTTCATCAACTGAAGATGCCTCAACAACAACTTGTACTATTCCTGTACCATCCCTCATATTAATAAATGCAATTTTTCCACTGCTTCTACTTCTCCAAACCCAACCTCTAAGCTCCACTTCTTTTCCAATATGATCCTTCAGATTTTTAATGTATACCCACACAAAATCCACCTCCCATTATTTTTCTCACCAAGGCCTTCTTCCAAGTGCGTTTTCATATCCATCCAATATATCTTTAGCAAATCTTAAAATCTCTTGGTCATCTGAAAAAACCAAAAGTCCAGATTCAATAAACGGTTCATTTATATGTATTTCTTTCTCGTCTGAAAGCTTAACAATTGAATTTTTTAGGAGTTTCTTCCTTATATCTTCCACATCAACATTTGTTATTTTCCAAGATAACTTTATACTATCAATATATTTTCCAATCTCATCATTTAAAAATACGCTTCCTTTATACCCTAACTCACTTAATAAACCTTTTTTTACTTCACTGTCAACAACAATTGGGTAAGTTGCATCCCTAGTATTTAAAGATACAACAACTTCCTTATCAAGTATTGTACCATCAAATATTGGAATTACACCAGCTGTTGCAAGACCTCTTGCAAAAAGAGAATACACATGAGCTGTAATGAATGCCGAGACATTTACTCTATTTAAAGGATCTTTGTCATCCTTACTTAATGTATCTAAAGCACCAACAACATACGCATCATATCCTTGCTTTTTTAAAAGATACCCTGCAGCAAGTCCTGCGTCATACGAAAGTGTAAGATCTCCAAGGCTTCCAAGGCACAAAAGTGAAACATCTTTTAACATCTCATTTAAAGGTATTTTTGCAATGTTAGCCGGAAATAATGTCTGAAAAATGATTAGAAAGAGCAACATAAACACCATCTTCATCATTCGATGGCGCAATATAATCTGCCTCCTTTTTAAGCTCTTCAACAGCATTTTCTACTGCTACTGAAAAATCGGCTATTTTAAACATTCCAATATCATTGTGGTTATCACCAAAAACAACTATCTTTTGATCTCTGCAGTTTAACTTATCTATTAAATACTTTAAGGCTTCTGCCTTATTTACATTCTTTGGGACTATATCCAAAAATATATTCATGCTTTTAAATATATCAACGTTTAAATTCATTTTATCAAGTTCATCTTTTACGTTGTCTAGTATTTTTTCATCTGCAATGGAAAGTATTTTGGTGGGAAGTTTTTCTTTTGACAGTTTTATTAGATCTTCTACTATAAAATATTCTACATCTGCATGTCTAGCATAAGACTTTATATATTCATTATCCGCCTCTCCATATAATTTATCATTAACATATATTTGCCTATGTAGAGATTTTCCACGTAAAAACTCTATTATTTTCTTTGTTGAGTTAAAATCCACACTTTTTTCAAATATAACACCTTTTTCTGGTATCCATACAATTCCACCATTGTATGCAATAACTGGAAAATCTTTTCCAAAAAATTTCTTCAAAAACTTTTTTACCGAAACAAGCATTCTACCACTTGCAAATATTACTGTGTGACCATTTCTTTCAAGACTTTTAATCGCAACTACTGTTTCTTGAGAAACCGTATAATCACTCTTTAAAAGTGTTCCATCTATATCAAAAACGAATACCATTATTTTCCTCCTTCAAGTTTTCTTTTTATCTCTAAAACTAACCCTTCTGCAGTAGCAAGATTTGTTGCAAGCGGAATATTGTGAACATCACATACTCTCAAAAGTGCCGAAACATCAGGTTCATGAGGCTGTGCAGTAAGAGGATCCCTTAAAAAGATAACAAAATCAATCTCGCCATTCACTATAAGGGAACCAATTTGTAAATCCCCACCGTACGGTCCTGATTCAAGTTTTGTAACTTTTAAACCTATTTTCTGTTCAACAATCTTTCCAGTACTCTTTGTCGCATAAAGGTTGCATTTTTCAAAGACATTTTTCCACTCTTTGACAAACATTGCAAGGTCAAGTTTTTTGTTATCATGGGCAATTAAAGCTACATTTAGCATATTTTCCACCTCTTTTTACTTGTTTACAATTATTATATCACAGCTGTGATATAATAATATAGAATTTTTCAAAGGGGGGATTGTGTGAAAAACTATAAAAAGCTGTTTTTACTAGGTTTTGGTTTTTTTGGAATAAGTATTGTCTGGCCACTGTATAACGCTTATGTCCCTATCTTTTTAAAAGATTTTTCACTTTCATCAACCAGCATCGGTTTTGTAATGACCATTGACAACATTTTTGCTATATTTATGTTACCTCTTATCGGTGTATTAAGCGATCAAACAAGGACAAGATTAGGAAGGCGTATGCCTTACATCCTTATTGGTGCCCCACTTGGTGCTCTGTTTTTCTCACTAATTCCATTTGCTAGAGAAATGCACCTTCTATGGTTTTTCATGTTAAATATTATATTTATGAACTTTTTCATGGCTCTATTTAGATCTCCAGTTATAGCTCTCATGCCGGATATAACTCCACCAAAGTATAGAAGTCAAGCAAACGGTGTAATTAACTTCATGGGTGGGCTTGGTGCTCTTCTTGCATATTTTGCAGGAAAACCATTATACGACAAAAACTATGCTTTACCATTTTGGCTTGGTGCACTAATAATGTTAATTGCACTAATGCTTGTTGTAATATTTATAAAGGAAGACGAAAAATACAAAATCAAAGAAGGTAAGAAAAAGAAAATAGACAATGTCTTTTCAAAAAGTTTTTCAGAGTTAAAAGTAAATTTAAAGGAAGTATTTTTGTCAAAAGAAAAAAGTCTTTTGATGATTTTACTTTCCATACTCTTTTGGTTTATTGGATATAATGCTCTTGAGACGTTCTTTACAAGTTATGCAAAGTTTAGAATAGGAATTAGTGAAAGTACAGGAGCATTTATACTAGGCTTTTTCTCTCTAACATTTATGCTCTTTTCCATTCCTGCAGGTTTTATAGGAGCAAAGATTGGAAGAAAAAAGACCATGACAATTGGTCTTGCAATAGTAATACTTATCTCGATCTTATCAATTGCAAGCGTAAATATGATAAATAATACAAGTCTTGTAACTCGTTTATTATTTATATATTTTGCACTTGGCGGAATAGGCTGGGGAATGGTTAATGTAAATTCACTTCCAACAGTAGTGGATATGACAACCGAAGAAAAACTGGGTGGTTACACCGGACTTTATTACTTTTTCTCTATGAGCGCAAACATAATTGCACCTCCCCTTGCAGGATTTTTTATAGACATTTTAGGATACGATTCGCTGCTTTACTTTTCAATAGCATCATTCTTTGTAGCAACTATTACTCTGCAATTTGTTAGAAGAGGAGATGTTAAATAGATTTTTTACAATTATATGAAATTTTACACTCACTGCAAATGGGATTTTTCCTACAAACCGCTTTTGAATGTTCAACAATTAATCCGTGAAGTTCTTGAAACAATTTGACATCTTTAGGATAATTTTCGTAGAAAAGATTTTGAACACTATCATAATCTGACAAGTTAATATCATACATTCTTTTCAAAAGTCTTTTTGTATATGCATCAACAACAAAAACTGGTATTTCAAGTGCATAAAGCAAAATGGAATCGGCTGTTTCTTTGCCGATTCCATTTATTTTCAAAAGCATTTCTCGAATATTTTTCAGACTTTTTATCTTGGAAAGCTCAAAATTATATTCTTTAAGGAATGAAAGCAAATTCTTCAACCGTCTTGCTTTTAAGTTATAAAACCCAGCCGGTTTAATTAACTCTGCTAAATAGTCAACTGGCAATTCATACAAATACTCAAGCAAATTTTTTTTAGTTTTATTTTCATAAATGTTTTCAAGTGCCTTTTCAACATTCTTCCAATTCGTATTTTGAGTTAAAACCGCAGTAACAATTATTTCTTCAGAAGTTCCTGGCCACCACTTTCCAACATTACCATATGCTTTTAATAACAATTTATACAAGTTCTTCAACTTTATACCTCCGCTATTGCCTCTATTTCTATATCTGAATCTTTTGGCAGTTTTGAAACTTCAACTACTGCTCTTGCAGGTTTGTGACCATTTAAAAGCTTTTCATATATCTCATTAAATTCAGAAAATTTTGACATATCCCTTATATATACATTAACTTTAACCAACTTATCGAGGCTACTTCCTGCTTCTTTTAATATATTTTCCATATTTTTGATAATAACTTCAGTTGCACGTTTTATATCCCCTTTTACCAATTCTCCCGTTTCAACAACTATTGGAAGCTGTCCAGATACAAAAACAAAGCCATTACTTTTTACAGCTATTGAATAAGGTCCTACTGCCTTTGGCGCATTACTTGGATTAACAAACTCCATTTTCCCACCTCCCCTAATTTTTTCCAAGAAAATTATAACACATAATGATATAATTATCTTTGAAATATTTTTTAGATTGGAGGATATAATGCAATTTTGCGTTTCAAAAATCAGAACTCTTTTATTTTGCCCCAAAAAATTCCTTAATGAATCAAAAGAAGAAGTTTTTCTTGACCCTTATCTTGAAACAAAGACAAAAAAAATAATTAAAAACGGTGGAAAAATTAAAAAGGCAGTTTTATCTACAAAACTTTTTAATTTTGAGCTTATTGCTTCAAATGTAGAAGTAATTTCTAATAACATTGAAGTTTTTATCATTTCACATAGAAATGGTAAAAAACTCTACCAATATCATTACATAGAAGCTGCTGCATATGGATATATTTTTTCAAAATACACAGAAAAGAAAATAAATGTTATCTTTAAAAGCAAATATTACAACGTAACAATGCCATGGAAAAAATATCTAAAAGATTTTATTGATATAGTTGAAGAATTAAAAAATTACAAAGAAATAAACCCCAGAATAAATCCTGAATGTAAATTTTGCAAATATAATCTTGAATGTACAAACATTCTAATTAAAGAAAAAAGTCTTTCACTACTTCGTGGGATTGGTAGTGCAAAACTGGAAAAATTATTTGAACATAACATTTTCACATTAGATGATCTAATAAAAAACAAAGAAGTAGTTGAGAATATATTTGGAGAAAAAGGGAAAAGATTAATACTTCAAGCAACTGCTTTTATTAAAAACAAGCCTATCTTAATCTCAAAGGTTGAAAGATTAAAAAATGGAATATTCTTAGATATTGAAAGCTATCATGATTTTCATTTTTTGTTTGGAATTTTAAAAGATAATGAATATATTCCATTTTTTTCTTACAAAAAAGAAGATGAAGAAAAAACTTTTCTACAGCTAATAGACTTTTTAAAAAAACAAAACGCTCCAATTTACCATTACTTTAACTATGAACCAATTCAAATAAAAAAACTTGCCACAAAATACAAAGTGAAAAATAAAGTTAAATTTGAATTTATTGATATATACAAAATAATTTCTAATAGTTTAGCAATACCAACAATTTCTTACTCACTAAAAGTCCTAGCAAAATACTTTGGATTTAAGTGGAGAACAAGTTTAAATGGGAGTAGCGTCATACAAAAATTTGAAGAATACAAAAAGTCAAAAGACAAAAAAATACTAAAAGAAATATTAATGTATAACGAAGATGATGTTAGAGCAACTAAACTATTATTTGATATTGTTAACCAATTTTCAAAATAGTTTTTCTCTCTGATAAATATGTTAACCTATTTATTAATGAAGACAAATGGAGTTTTATTGAATTTTTCATAAAAACTATGGAAAAACATCAGAATTTTAACATTTTAAGAGAATGCTTTATATTACTTAATCTTAACTTTTTTAACCTAATCTTTCTTTTTAATGTGTTGAGATGTAACAATTGCTATGTTATCTTATAAGCAGAGCAGCGACCCCCTATCCCCCCTTGGAACCATTTTCCAAGAAATAGGCCCCAGATTGAAAAATCTGGGGCTTTATTTTTATGGTATAATCTTTTTCGAACAAAGGAGGAAAAGTATGAAAAATGCCCCACACAGTATAGAAGCTGAACAAGCTATATTAGGTAGTATATTAATAGACCCCGAAACAATTGAAAACATTATTTCAATTGTTAGCTCAAGAGATTTTTTCGATCCAAGGCATGCCGAAATATTCAAGGCTATAGAAGAACTATACGATGAGGGTATTCCAATTGATGTAATATCAATTTGTGACCGCCTTAAAACTAAGGGAAAACTTGAGATGGTAGGCGGAGAAATTTATGTTGCACAACTTGCAGATATAGTACCAACATCCGCACATGCAGAGATGTATGCACAAATTGTTAGGGATAAATCCGTTTTGAGGGCACTTATAAACGCTGCATCCAAGGTAGTAGAAGATGCCATGTCTGATAGAGATGTGGACGACATCTTAGATAATGCAGAAAGAGTAATTTTTGAAATTGCTGAATCGAAAACTTCAAAAACATACCTTTCGATGGACACTATTTTGCACGAAGTTTTTGAAAACCTCGAAAATTTAAGAACGAAGGTAAAAGATGGTGTAACTAGCTTAATTACTGGTATTCCAACAGGTTTTAAAAAACTAGACGAAATGACATCAGGATTTCATAAATCTGATCTTATTATCTTGGCAGCAAGGCCCAGTGTTGGTAAAACAGCATTTGCACTTAATATAGCAAAAAACATGGCATTACACGCAAAAGCGCCTGTTGGCATTTTCAGTCTTGAAATGAGTAAAGAGCAGCTTGCACAAAGGCTCCTTGGAATGGAAGCATTAATTGAACTTCAAAAAATAAGACGTGGAACATTGAGTGATGAAGAATGGCAAAGACTCTTGACTGCAACTGGTAAGCTTTACAAAGCAAATATAATAGTTGATGATGAAGCAAATCTTGACCCAAGATCACTTCGTGCAAAGGCAAGAAGAATGAAAAAAGAATATGGAATCGAAGCTATCTTTATAGATTATCTTCAATTGATGAGCATAAAATCATATAGAGAAAACAGGCAACAAGAAATATCTGAAATTTCTAGGTCTCTTAAACTTCTTGCTAGAGAACTTGACGTGTCAATAATTGCTTTATCACAGCTTTCCCGCGCTGTTGAACAACGTGAAGATAAAAGACCAAGACTGAGTGATCTAAGAGAGTCCGGTTCAATAGAGCAAGATGCTGATATGGTGTTATTCTTATATAGAGAACAATATTATAAAAAAGAAAAAACACTTGATCCACACGAAACAGAAGTCATTATAGGAAAACAGAGAAACGGACCTATTGGTACCGTTACTCTCTTATTTGATCCTAAATTTACCGCATTCTTTGAAGTTGATCCAACACATGGAGGGTGATCATTTTGAAGGCTATTTATCCTGGTTCTTTTGATCCAATAACCTTTGGACATTTAGATATAATTAAAAGAGCTTCAAAAATTTTTTCAGAAGTTTTTGTTGTAGTTATGGAAAACAAAAGAAAAAAATACACCTTTAGTCTTGAAGAAAGAATTGAAATGATAAAAGAATGTACTAAAGATATAGCAAATATTAAGGTTGATTATTTTAATGGACTTTTAGTTGATTATCTTCAAAAAAATAAAATAGATGTAATTATACGTGGTCTTCGCGCTGTCACTGATTTTGAATATGAACTTCAAATGGCTATGGCAAATAAAGAAATGTGCCCGCATACCGATACTGTATTCTTAATGACCGATAAAAAATACTCCTTCATATCATCAAGTCTTGTAAAGGAAGTAGCTTATTTTGGTGGAGATATTTCAAGATGGGTTCCAAAAAATGTTGAAAAAAAACTAATACAAAAACTCAGGGAGTGAACTTTATGAAAAAATGTCTTCTTTCCGTTGCAATGATAGTAAAAGATGAAGAGCACAACATAAGAAGGGCTTTAGAAAGTATTAAAGATATTGCTGATGAAATTGTGGTAGTTGATACCGGCTCAACAGACAAAACTCCTGAAATTGTAAGAGAATATACTGATAAACTTTATTTTCATCCTTGGGAAGGAGATTTTTCAAAGGCAAGAAACCAATCACTAAAATATCCAACTTGTGAATGGGTCCTCATACTTGACGCCGACGAAGAAGTCAAAGAAGATTTTAAAAAAATAAGGAATTTCCTAGAAAATCTTCCAAATGATGTAAATACTGTATATCTTCCCACTTTAAGCTACCTAGATTGGGATTTTAAAAAAACTGAAATAGCCTCTACCCCAAGACTTTTTAGAAATGGCACAGTATATTACAAAAACATAGTACACAATCAGCCTGTTTACAAAGGAAAAGTCGTAAACGCTCCATTTACAGTATACCACTATGGATACATTTGGACAAGAAAACTTCGTATACAAAAATATAACAGAACAAGGAACCTAATATTAAAACACCTTGAAAATAAAGATTTAAATCCTGTAGAAAGAATATATTATCTTGTCCAACTTTACAAAACTGAAAATATATCAAAATACAAAAATAGGAAAATAGAGGTTGGATGGAAAACACTAAAAGAGATAGAAAAAATTGGCAAAATTCCCGCAATAGGCCTTGAATTTCTCTTTTTATTTGGAATGGATGCATTAAACAAAGAAAATCTAGAACTTGCAGAAAATTTATTTAACAAAGCAATAGAAGCTGTTCCAAAATATCCTGATCCTTATTATGGTCTAACAGGAGTTTATGAAAAAAAAGATGATCTTGAAAGCCAATATAAATATGCAAAACAATTTTTAGAAAAAATTGAGTATGCTGAAAAGCACCCTGAAGAATTTGAATGGACTATTATAGGCTTTAAGCATAAAGGAACTGCAAACGCAATCATTACAAAATACTTTCTGAAAAATAAGGATAAAAAAAATTTTGAAAATAATCTTAGAAAAACAATTGAATTTGCAAAAGCAACAGGGGAAAATATTAAAAGACTAATCAATATTATTTTGCAAGAGCTCTTAAAAATAAATGACATTGATTTTCTAAAAAGCATAAAATCTTCCTATGAATATATCTTAAATGTTTTAGTTGAAAATAATATTAATATCGATATTTGGAAAACCGCTTTTAAGTTTTTAGACAACAATATTAAGCTCGATGTAAATCTTTTAGAAAAATTTGTACAAACTGATTTTCAAAACCTTGTTATAAAATCCCAAAAAGAGGGTAGAGATTTTCTTCTAGAATTTATATTCAAAAATGATTTTGAAAACAATATAAAAACTTTGAATGAAGTATTGTTTTTATTTAAATATTTTAACAGTTCAAAAGAAAAATTATTAAAACTACTTGCAAGTATTAGGAAGAATTTTCCAGATGACATCCAAGGAATCATATATTCATTAATTGGTGATATATATCTAAAACTTTCCAATTTTTCTGCGGCTATTTTATCATACAAAAAAGCTATTGAATTGAATAAAGATATTTCAAACTTTATTAAACCTGTGCTTGATGATCTAAAAACAAGACTCGATCCAAATATAGATGGAGTTTTCGAAGAAATTTTAAACTATTACACAAAGCATAAAGAATTAATCTTAGGTATTAAAGCTAATGAATCAGAATTAAAATATCTTAATCTAATTTCAAATACAGATTATACGAAATATGTTGCTTCTATAAATTGCAATGATATTGATAGAAAACTAAGACTTTTAAACGAAATCAAAAACAAAGATGAATTCCCATTCTATTATTATAGACTTGCAAAAATTTACGAAGAAAAAGAAGATTTTGAAAAAGCATTTTCAACCCACATTAAAGCCTGTGAAGAAAATCATAAAATTGCAGATTTAAAACTCGGCATGTACGAATATGATGGTTTTTATCCTAATTCAACTTACGCATTTATGAAAAATTCAGATAAAATAGTGTGGTGTAGAAACATAAGTGAAAAACTTTCTGGATTTGGAACAATTCATCCAATAAGAATATGGAAAAAGACAGAAAATTTTTACTATGCTTATCCATATCCTACAGATGATGCAATAAAAATTGCTAAAAAAAGACGAAAAAAGTTAATTAAAGATTGGCCATTTGAAATTTCTGATGAAACAATATTTAATTCATTAGCTGAATTGAATGAAAATAGTATATACATAATCGAAAATGAAGAGGTTCCAGAATATTTGCTAAAAGAGCTTGAAATAAATAATTCAAAAGAAAGCAGTGCATTATTTTCAATAAATACAATCCATGTTGAACATGATTTTTCAAAAATAATACCACAACACATTAAAAAAGGAATAATCATTTATTTTGAACCAAATTTTGATGATAAAGATGATATAGTTTTCTTTAACCCTGAATTTAGAATTATTAGAAATACAAGTCAAATTAAAAAGGAGTTAGCTAAATTTGATTTTAAAGTAGAAAAAATAAATGCAGTAAAAAATATAAGAATTTTGTTTTTTGAAAAAATCTAAAAAATTTTTTAACTCTTCCGATAATATAAATAGCTTAGAGTGCCTTGGACAAAAATAAAAACCACATGGAGGTGGAGAAGATATGAGAATTAATCATAACATAAGTGCATTAAACGCTTGGAGAAGTATTGGTCAAACAAATATGGCTATGAGCAAAACTCTTGAAAGACTTTCTTCCGGTCTCAGAATTAACAGAGCTGGTGACGATGCTGCTGGCCTTGCTATCAGTGAAAAAATGAGAGGTCAAATTAAAGGTCTCAATATGGCTATTAAAAACTCTCAAGACGCTATTTCTTTGATTCAAACAGCAGAAGGTGCATTGACTGAAGTTCACTCAATTTTACAAAGAATGAGAGAACTTTCTGTACAAGCTTCAAGTGACACAAATACTGATGTTGATAGAAACCAAATTCAAGCAGAACTTGACCAATTAAGAGAAGAAATCGACAGAATTGCAAGAACAACTGAATTCAATACTAAAAAACTTCTTGATGGTAAACTTGAAAGCTTTAGATCCGAAGTCGATGCTAAAGTCGTTACCGGTGGTAATATAAAATTAGAACTCACAACTCCTGTAAGTTCCGCCGCAACTGAAGGAACCTATGTTATTGAAGTAGGTCAATTGAATGGTGCTGAAACTAGTGCATTAGATGTTAAAATCACACTTATAACCGCCGGTGGAATAAGCACTACTTCTGCTACACTTGGTGCAGCTTCAGCTAGCTTAGGAAATATAACATTCAAATGGGATTCAACAGTATTCGATATAAATGATTTTGGTGGGGCATTGCCAAAAGGGGAAGTTGTTGATAGTGCCGTAGTTAGAGTAGAAGCGACAAACACATCAGCAAATCAACTAATCTTCCAAATAGGTTCAAACGAAGGTCACAATATGATTGCAGGAATTGATGATATGAGCGCTGGCGCTCTTGGTATTACAACAACTTCTCTCGATGTTACAACTCAAGATGCTGCAGAAAGATCAATAATGGTTATCGATGCAGCTATCCACAAAGTAAGTTCACAAAGAGCTGCTCTCGGTGCTGTACAAAACAGGTTAGAACACACAATTTCCAACCTCGGTGTTGCAGCTGAAAACTTGACAGCAGCAGAAAGCCGTGTAAGAGATGCAGATATGGCAAAAGAAATGATGGAATTTACAAAACAACAAATTCTTCTTCAAAGCAGTATGGGAATGCTTGCTCAAGCAAATGCTCAACCTCAAAATGTATTGCAATTGTTAAGATAAAACATTATATCTTTTACAAACTTAAGTGGGCCTACCGCCCACTTAAGTTTTTTATTTTTATGGCGATAATAAAAATGTCCAAGGCACTCTAAAGAATCTTTTAACTTAACCACATGGAGGTGGAGAAGATATGAGAATTAATCATAACATAAGTGCATTAAACGCTTGGAGAAGTATTGGTCAAACAAATATGGCTATGAGCAAAACTCTTGAAAGACTTTCTTCCGGTCTCAGAATTAACAGAGCTGGTGACGATGCTGCTGGCCTTGCTATCAGTGAAAAAATGAGAGGTCAAATTAAAGGTCTCAATATGGCTATTAAAAACTCTCAAGACGCTATTTCTTTGATTCAAACAGCAGAAGGTGCATTGACTGAAGTTCACTCAATTTTACAAAGAATGAGAGAACTTTCTGTACAAGCTGCTAGTGATACAAATACTGATGTTGATAGAAACCAAATTCAAGCAGAACTTGACCAATTAAGAGAAGAAATCGACAGAATTGCAAGAACAACTGAATTCAATACTAAAAAACTTCTTGATGGTAAACTTGAAAGCTTTAGATCCGAAGTCGATGCTAAAGTCGTTACCGGTGGTAATATAAAATTAGAACTCACAACTCCTGTAAGTTCCGCCGCAACTGAAGGAACTTATGTTGTTGAAGTCGGACAATTAAATGGATCCGAAACTAGTGCTCTTGATGTAAAAATCACACTTATAACCGCCGGTGGAATAAGCACTACTTCTGCTACACTTGGTGCAGCTTCAGCTAGCTTAGGAAATATAACATTCAAATGGGATTCAACAGTATTCGATATAAATGATTTTGGTGGGGCATTGCCAAAAGGGGAAGTTGTTGATAGTGCCGTAGTTAGAGTAGAAGCGACAAACACATCAGCAAATCAACTAATCTTCCAAATAGGTTCAAACGAAGGTCACAATATGATTGCAGGAATTGATGATATGAGCGCTGGCGCTCTTGGTATTACAACAACTTCTCTCGATGTTACAACTCAAGATGCTGCAGAAAGATCAATAATGGTTATTGATGCAGCTATCCACAAAGTAAGTTCTCAAAGAGCTGCTCTCGGTGCTGTACAAAACAGGTTAGAACACACAATTTCCAACCTCGGTGTTGCAGCTGAAAACTTAACAGCAGCAGAAAGTCGTGTAAGAGATGCAGATATGGCAAAAGAAATGATGGAATTTACAAAGCAACAAATTCTTCTTCAAAGCAGTATGGGAATGCTTGCTCAAGCAAATGCTCAACCTCAAAATGTATTGCAATTGTTAAGATAAAACACTATATCTTTTACAAACTTAAGTGGGCATACCGCCCACTTAAGTTTTTTTAGGATAATAAAAAATATATAAAGAAATATTAATTGCACTTCTTTAAAATAAATATTATAGAATTAAATTACTCAGTTTAAAACACTATACTAAAGCTTATAAAAACAAAAAACACCATTTCTAACTTTACATTCATGAAAATTTTAGACAAAACACTGAAAACTTAGAAAAACTTAATACAATTTTTGAATAATTATTTTTAATATTTTGAGGTGATATAAAATGAAAGAAAAAGGATTATTCTCACAAATTCAAAACCTTATATCAACCAAAAAATTTAAAGAAGCAAAAAATCTTGCTGAAAAGATTAAAGATGAAACTGAAAAGGAAAATGTTCTAGGAATAATATCCTACTATGAAAAAAATCTTGAAGAGTCAATAAAGCATTTCGAAAAAGCTTTAAAAGTTAATCCAATACACTCTGACGCTTTATTCAACTATTCAAAAGTTCTATTTGAAAAAGAAAATTACTTTGAATCATGGAGATACCTTACAAGAATACACGAAAAAAATTGGCAAGTTTTTGATCTTTTAGGTGATACACAATTAAAACAAGATAATCCTGCGGTGGCTTTGTATTATTACAAAAAAGCAGCTGAACTTTCTAATATTCCAGAAATGATTGAAAAATACAAAGTAGTTAAAGACAAATTCAAAAAAGATGTTAATCTTGCAATATTTTGCCTTCCTGGCCTTGACAATTTTATTAAAGATATAGCTGAAATTCTATCAAACATCTATAATGTAAGACTAGTAGTTTCAACTGATGGAAAACAAATACAAGAATCATTTAATTGGGCTGATATTGTTTGGCTGGAATGGGCCAATGAAATGGCTATTGAAATAACTAATAAATTGCCGAAAATGAATAAAAATATCATTTGCAGGCTTCATAGTTATGAAGCATTATTAGATTTCCCAGAAAAAATAAATTGGAACAATATTGACACACTAATACTTGTTTCAGACCATATAGAAGATATTCTTAAAAATTATCATTCGGAAATTTACAGTAAACACATTAAAAACAAAATTACAATCATACCAAATGGTGTTAATTTAAATAGATTTAAATTTTCTATAAAAAAACCAGGATATGATCTTGCTATTGTAGCAAACATCAATCACAAAAAAGCCCCAGAAATGTGGTTACAAGTGATTCAGCTACTAAAAACAATAGATGAAAGATACACTTTACATATTGCAGGAAAATTCCAGGATATAAGATATGCAAATTATTTTAACTATTTTATTAAAGACTCAGGATTAGAAAAAAATGTGAAACTATATGGTTATATTAACAATATAAATGAATTTCTTAAAAACAAAAATTATATACTTTCAACCAGCATTCATGAAGGGCATCCTTATAACATACTAGAAGCAATGGCTCGTGGTATTAAACCTTTAATACATAATTACTCTGGTTCAAAAAAACAATGGCCAAATGAATTGATCTTCAATTTTATTTATGAAATTGTTGAAAAAGTACAAAAAATTATAACTCTGAAAATTATAGAAAATTTATCGAAGATAAATATTCACTTGAAAAAGCCATAAAAATTTTAACAGAAACACTAAATAATATAAAATCAAAAGCTACCAGCAAAAATATAAATATTATCTCCAAACAAAAATATAAAATTATTTTGTCCACATCAGGAAAACCAAATATCAGAAAAGGCGGGCCATTAGGTTATATAGCAAACTTAATGGAAGGTCTAAAAAAAATTGACAATTTAAAATTTGAAATTGAATACGTAGACACAAATCTGTTAAATGATTATTTAAGTTACAATAATGTTGATGCAATACATTTTCATTCAACATATGACTTATTCAATTTTATTACAAAAACAAGAAGACAAAAATTTAATCATAAAATACTTTTAACCTCTCATTCTCCTACTCCTTGGTATATAGAAGCGTATGAAGAAGGGTATTTTAAAAGCATTATAGTTGACGGAAAAAAATAAATATTTCACAAAAGGATGAATTCCTTAAAAATCTATCTAAAATTGATATTTTATCTTTTGAAATAGCCGATTATATTCTTTTTGCATCTAAACCTAGCTATGAAAATTATTTTGGTTATAATGAAGAACTTGATCAAATTCTTCTAAAAAAAATTAAAGAAAACAAAGTAAGATATTTTTGGTCTGGTGCTAAACCCTTAGAGAAAAAGAAATCAAAAGAAGAAATTAGAAAATCGCTAGGAATTAAAAATAGTGATTTTTTAATTTCATATGTTGGACGTCATAATAGAATTAAAGGGTTCGATATCCTTAAAAAATCTGGAGAATTTTTATTGAAAACATATAAAAATATTTACTTTATAATAGCCGGCAAAGAGTTTCCAATTAAAGGGTTAGAAGATCCTCATTGGATTGAAATTGGTTGGACCAATGACCCAGGTTCATTAATCTCAGCATCAGATGTATTTGTTGTTCCAAACAGAAAAGCATATTTCGACTTAGCAATTTTAGAAGCACTTTCTCTTGGTTCAATAATAATTACCTCAAATACAGGTGGAAGTAGCGAAATAATAAAAACCACCCCGGGTGTAATAGGATTTGAACCTGAAAATTTAGACGATCTAATCAAAAATATACTATTAGTAAAAGATTTACCATCATTGAAAAAGAAAAAATTACAACAAATAAATTTAGAAACATATAATAAATTTTTTACTGTTGAAAAAATGGCACAAAGATACTTAAATGAACTATCAAAAATTCTGTAAATAAATTATTAAAAAAGATAGGAAGGATGATAAAATGTTTGAAATCTTAGTAGTGGGGGCGGGATTAGCAGGAGCGACATCAGCAAGGATATTGGCAGAAAAAGGATATAAAGTTCTTGTTATTGAGAAGCATAAGCATATAGCAGGGCATTGTCATGATTATAAAGATGAAAACGGAATAACTGTTCATACATATGGCCCCCATATATTTCATACAAAAAATAAACAAGTATGGAATTTTGTAAACAGATTTACTGAATTTCATTACTATCAGCACAGGGTTCTTAGCTATGCTGAAGGTAGATTAATTCCATTTCCAATAAATAGAGATACACTTTCTCAAGTGTTTGGAATTGAGATTGCAACATATGAAGTTGAGGAATTTTTAGAAAAAGAAGTAAAAAAATCTAAATACAATAATCCACCGAAAAATTTTAGAGACGTAGTGGTATCACAAGTAGGTGAAAGACTGTATGAAATGTTTTTTAAAAATTACACGATAAAACAATGGGAAAGAGATCCAGAAGAGCTTGCTCCTGATGTGGCGAAAAGAATACCAATAAGGACTAATAGAGATGATAGATATTTTTCAGATAAATATCAGGGCATACCAAAAAGTGGGTATACAAAAATGGTGGAAAATATGCTTAACCATCCTAACATATCCTTAATGCTAGGAGTAGATTATTTTGAGGTGAAAGATTTATTTAAGCCAAAATTAACAGTATACACAGGAGAACTTGATAGATTTTTTGATTATATGTATGGAAAACTTGAATATCGTTCATTAAGACTCGAGCTAAAAACGATTGATAGAGAATATTATCAACCGGTAGCGGTAGTAAATTATCCAAACGACTATGATTGGACAAGAATAACAGAATACAAACATTTTCTTGATGAAAAGAGTGAAAAAACGACAGTGTGTTTTGAATATCCGTTATCAGAAGGAGAACCATACTATATAGTAATGACCCAAGAAAATATGGAAAAGAGAGAAAAATATATGAGAAAAGTAGGTAAATTAGAATCAACAGGTGAATACATATTCATTGGTAGATTGGCAGAATATAAATATTACAATATGGACCAGGTAATAGATGTAACTTTAAAAAAATTAACAAGTTAATTTAAGCGTTCACAATTCATTTATTCATTTTTAGTTATTTTTTATTTTGTAATAAATAGAAATCACATACAAATCAACCTTTAAGTAATTTCTTAATATAAACAGACAAATGGTCAGAAGAATGAAATAATAAATAATCTACCTTCTAGGCAAACAATACACTATAGATTGAAAAGATTATCAAAAAAGAAAGTGAGTAAGAAACTAAAAAGACTTTTTAGTACACTGCTAGTTATTGACAGTAGTGAAATTAGAGGAAAGAAAAAGAGACTTCATCTATTATATGAAGCAAGGGAAAAAGTGTTATTAGATTTTGAAATAGGAAATAATAAAGAAGTAGAACATGCAGAAATTATTTTAGAAGATATAGAAGGTTCGATACTCTTAGCAGATAGAGGTTACTGGCAATGGGAGTTTATTGAAAAAATGAAAGAAAAGATGAAGTTATATGTAAGACCTAGGGGAAGAAAAGGGAAAGAATTTATGGAAAGAGAAATAAATAGGTTGATATATAGCAAAAGATGGGAAATAGAATGGTATATAGAAAGGCTGAAGCAGAGGATAAAGATGAGAGGAATGAATGAAAGGACGCTAAAGGCACAGATTACATATATGTTACTGGGGCAGCAGTTAACAATGTTAATAGACGCACTCTCTGCTCATCCTAAGATGATTAGATTGATTGAAAAATAATTTTTACATTTTTACATAGGCCAGAGTCTAATAAATTTAATCCTCATTAATAATTTAAATTTACACATTGTTTACATAACATAAACTTGTAAAATTACAAATGTATGGTAAAATTTAGTCGATGCTGAAGACGGCAGGTTAAATAAAGGCGTATGCCGCCTGCCCGAGGCAGAATGGGAAATATTATTTTCCCGTTTGTTGTTGCCTCGGAAATCCGAGGTTTATTTTTTTGTAGGAGGTGGAGAAATTGCTGACTAGAGCACAAAAGGAACAATTAGTTAAAGAATTATCAGAAGTTTTTAAAAATTCATCTTTAATTCTTTTTTCTGACTACAAAGGACTTAACGTTGCACAGATTACAGACCTCAGAAAAAAACTTAGAGAAAAACTTGCTGATGGTGCAAGATATAGAGTAATAAAAAATAGTGTCGCATATCTTGCACTAAAAGAGGCAGGTTACAACGTAGAAGAAATCGAAGATGTTTTTGCTGGTCCACTTGCAATTCTTTACGTTGAAGATGGAGATCCTATAGAAGCAATAAAAGTTATCTACGATTTCTCCAAAGAAATGAAAGGAATTCCTTCATTCAAAGGTCTTTACCTCGACGGCAAATTCTTTAGCGCTGATGAAGTTGAAAACCTATCCAAGCTTCCATCCAAGGAACAACTTCTTGCTATGGTTGTCAGTGGTGTACAAGGACCTATCAGAGGGCTTGTCAACGTATTATCTGGTACACTCAAGAGCTTACTTTATGCTCTTAATGCTATTAAGGATAAAAAATCAGAATAATTTTATTTTAGGAGGTGTATACGTATGACATTAGAAGAAATCGTTAGCGCAATTGAACAATTGACAGTAGCTGAACTTGCAGAACTCGTAAAAATGTTAGAAGACAAATTTGGAGTAAGTGCATCCGCACCAGTTATGGCAATGCCAATGGCAGGAGCAGCAGCAGGTGGTGCTGCAGCAGCAGAAGAAAAAACAGAATTCGATGTAGTTCTCAAGAGCTTCGGCGCAAAGAAAATTGAAGTTATCAAAGTTGTAAGAGAAATTACAGGACTTGGACTTAAAGAAGCAAAAGATCTCGTAGAAAAAGCAGGAACACCAGATGCAGTTGTAAAACAAGGCGCAGCAAAAGAAGAAGCAGAAGAAATCAAGAAAAAATTGGAAGCAGCTGGCGCAGAAGTAGAGCTTAAATAATAGTAACATAAGTTTCTAAAAAGAAAAGATTTTGTATCAACCCCGTACACAGTGTTGTGTATGGGGTTTTTTTGTGTTTTAATATATAATTGGTGTAATATTCCTCCCTAAATTTTTCTAACTGAGGTGATAGGATGAAAGAGATCAAAAGTGGAAAAAGGACCCGTTTTTCTTTTGGAAGGGTCCAGGCACCTATCCCAGTTCCCAACCTCGTGGAAATTCAAACAAAATCTTATCGAGATTTCCTCGAGAATGGGATACTAAAAGTACTTAAAAAGTTCTCCCCTATAACATCTTCCAAATCAGATTTGAGAAAGGAAAAGGGATTCTCCCTTGAGTTTGTTTCTGTACGTGTTGGTGAACCACAAAATACTGTTCAAGAATGTAAAGAAAGGCTTTTAACTTACACAGTTCCAGTATATACAACAGTTCGTATTACTGATAACAGCACAAATGAAATGATAGAAGAAGAAGCCTTCTTGGGTTATTTACCTTACATGACCCCAAGAACAACTTTCATAATTAACGGTGCTGAAAGAGTTGTCGTTAACCAACTCGTAAGAAGCCCTGGTATATATTTTGTGGAAGAACCAAGAAAAACAAGTGGAACTCGTCCAATCTATGTTGCTCATTTCTTGCCTGTAAGGGGAGCATGGCTTGAAATATTGTTAAACCTTAACGATGAAGTATTTTATGCAAGAATTGACAGAAAAAGAAGAGTAAATCTTTTCTTACTGCTCAAGGCACTAGGATATAGTGATGATTTAAAACTTTTATCACTCTTCCCACAATGGATTGACGTCGATGATGAATACACATTAATGCATTCTGAAGGACTCATCGTACTTGAAGATGTTAAGACTAAAAGTGGTGAATTAATAGCAAAACGTGGTGATGTTATAACTCAAGGATTAATTGAAAAACTTGCAAATTCTGAAATTGAAAAGATTAAAGTAGCTCACAGATATGCTGTAAATACCTTAGAAAAGCTAAAACACACTTATGGAGATGACGTAGAAGAAAACAGAGCATATATTGAAATCTTTAGAAAATTAAGACCTGGTGAACTTCCAAGGATAAATGCTGCAAAAATATTCTTAAATAATCTTTACTTTAACGAAGAAAGATTCGAACTTTCTGAAGTTGGTCGTTTCAAAATGAATAACAGACTCGAAGAAGCATATAGAAAATACTTGATTGATGTAGAAGGAAAGTCACCCGAAGAAGTAGAAGGAGTTAAGTATACAGAAACTTCCAATGTTTTAACCCCAATGGATATTGTCCTTGCATCAAGAAATTTAATTGAAATAGATAAACATCCAGGAACAATGGATACAAAAGACCACCTTGGGAACAAAAGGGTTAGAACCGTCGGAGAACTTATTAGAATTGAATTTGAAAGGGCATTTTCAAAAGCTGTTTTCATGATCCAAGAAAAACTTGCTACATATACTTCTCTTGATAAAATATCAGTTCAAAGCCTTATTAATGTTAGATCAATTATCGCAACTATAAATTCATTCTTTGCAACAAACCCTCTTTCACAATTTATGGATCAAACAAATCCTCTTGCAGAACTCACACACAAGAGAAGGCTTACGGCAGTTGGTCCTGGTGGATTAAAAAGAGAACGCGCAAGATTTGAGGTGCGTGATGTTCACCACTCACATTATGGAAGAATGTGTCCAATTGAAACACCTGAAGGTGCAAACATAGGTCTTATCACATCACTTTCAGTATATTCAACAATTGATAAATATGGATTTTTAATAACACCTTATGTAAAAGTGGTAAAAGGTAAAGTAACAGATGAAATTGTTTACCTTACAGCAGATGAAGAAGAAAATTACAAAATAGCTCCATCAACAACTCCCGTTGATAAAGAAGGAAATATCATTCCTGAAAATGTCACAGTCAGATATGAAGAAAAAGTATTGTACGTTAGTAAATATGACGTTCAATTTTTAGATGTCGCACCAAACCAAATTGTCAGTGTCTCTACATCACTAATTCCATTCTTGGAACACGATGATGCTAACAGGGCTCTCATGGGTTCAAACATGCAAAGACAAGGTGTTCCACTAATAGAAACAGAAGCTCCAAGGGTTGGAACAGGAATGGAATGGGAAGCTGCAAAATACTCCGGTACACTTGTCTTAGCAAAACACGATGGTATTGTGAAAAAAATAGATGCAAATAAGATAATAATTCATAGAATAGATGAAAATGGAAAAGAAATGTACGATTCAATGGGAAATCCAGTTCTTGATACATACGAACTACTCAAATTTACAAGAACAAACCAAGATACATGTATAAATCAAAGACCTATTGTTAATGTAGGAGAGATAGTCAAAAAAGACGATCCAATTGCAGATGGTCCTGCAACAGACATGGGAGAGCTTGCACTTGGTAAAAACGTCCTTGTTGCATTTGTACCATGGGAAGGTTATAACTTTGAAGATGCTATTCTTATTAGTGAAGAGCTCCTTGAAAAAGAAACATACACTTCTGTTCACATAGAAGTGTATGAAACAACAGCAAGAGATACAAGACTTGGTCCTGAAGAAATTACACCTGATATTCCAAATGTAAGTAAAGAAAAATTAAGAAACTTAGATGAAGATGGAATTATAAGAATCGGTGCATATGTCCAAGAAACGGATATATTAGTTGGTAAGGTTACACCAAAGAGTGAAAGCGATACTACTCCAGAAGAAAAAATCATCAGATCAGTCTTTGGTGAAAAAGGTAAAGAAGTAAAAGATTCTTCTTTGAGAGTTCCACACGGTATCGAAGGAAGAGTCATTGCAGTTCACGTTTTTGATAAGGAAAAAGATGGAGACCTTGGACCAGGAGTCAATAAATTAATAAGGGTTTATGTTGCAATAAGAAAACCACTTGAAGTTGGAGATAAACTTGCAGGAAGACACGGTAACAAAGGTGTTGTATCAAAGATACTTCCAAAAGAAGACATGCCATTTTTACCAGATGGAACTCCCGTTCAAGTTGTCTTAAGTCCACTGGGTGTTCCATCACGTATGAACGTAGGTCAAATTCTTGAAACAAGCTTAGGATGGCTTGCAATGCTTACAAATAAATGGTTTGCAACCCCTGTGTTTGACGGCGCAAAAGAAAAAGACATTCTTCCAGAGCTTTACAAAGCAAGAAAGAAATTTGGTCTTGAAGCCGGAGATGACGAAAACAATCCAACAGGAAAAGTTACTTTAAGAGACGGTAGAACTGGACTTGAGTTTGATCATCCAATACTTGTTGGTTATATGTACGTAATGAAACTAATCCACATAGCAAGAGATAAAATACACGCAAGATCAACCGGTCCTTACTCTTTAATTCACCAACAACCATTGGGTGGTAAAGCACAATTTGGTGGTCAAAGATTTGGAGAAATGGAAGTTTGGGCACTTGAAGCATATGGTGCTGCACATACATTGAATGAAATGCTTACGGTAAAGAGTGACGATATAATGGGAAGAAATGAAGTTTACAAGGCAATAATGAAAGGTAAAAATATTCCAGAGCCTGGTCTTCCAGAAAGTTTCAAAGTGCTTGTAAGAGAGCTAAGAGGAATCGCACTAGACGTCAGAGTATATGACAGTGAAGGAAACGAAATAGACATCGAAAAGTTATAATGCCCCATAAGGAGGGAAAATGATGGGTTCAACTTTTAAGAGAAAAATTGCAAAAGTTACTGTCAAAGTTGCCTCACCCGAGGTAATTAGAAGTTGGTCAAGTGGCGAGGTAAAAAAGCCTGAAACCATCAACTATAGAACATTCAAGCCTGAAAAAGATGGTCTTTTCTGTGAAAAAATATTCGGTCCTACAAAGGACTATGAGTGTGCTTGCGGAAAATATAAAGGAAAAAAATATGAAGGAACAGTTTGTGAAAGATGTGGAGTAAGGGTAGAGTCAAAAGAAGCTAGAAGAAGAAGGATGGGGCATATAGACTTAGTTGCACCGGTTGTACATGTTTGGTATCTTAAAAGCAGTCCAAGTATCTTATCTTCGCTTCTTGGAATACCTGCAAAGGAACTTGAAAACGTTGTTTACTATGGTGGAAAAAGAATCATTGAAAAAATATTGATTGTTACTGATCCAAAAAATACAGACTTTATAAAAGGTTCGCAATTATACCAAACAGAATATGAGATATACAGTCAAAAATTAGATTTTGAAGTAGTTCCCGGAGTTATAATTAAATCTCCTTCAACTCCTGTTACTTCTTCTATTTCAGGTGAAGTAAAAATTAGACATGAAAAAACTCATACAGATAGAGAAATAACTTGGGTAGATGTAAGAAAAATATCAAGAGCAGAGCATAGACTATACACCGGAATGATTTTAAATGTTAAAAACGGGGATAAAGTAAATCAAGGTGATGAAATAGTCTCAGAAATGCAAATTGATCCAATATATGCTCCATTCGATGGAACAGTTGAAATAGATGAAATATCAGAATCAATTACCGTTAGACCACTTTCAACGAGCAAAGATATTCCTGTTACGTTTTCTTTACCATATGGAGTTAAACCTACCGTTTCAAACGGTGCAAAGGTAAAGAAAGGGGACCAATTAACAAATGGAACAATACTTCCAGCAGTTGTAGCATCTGTAAGTGGTACTATAAGCTTTGGTAAAGATCTCAATGTAAGACCAAGAGAAGATGGAAAATATGAAGTTCTCAAAAATGGAACTTTATACGTAGAAAATGTTGTAGAAGAAAAACACTATCCACTATTTGAAGGTGCATTGGTATATGTAGAAGACGGTCAAGAAATTAATGAAGGTGACGTAATAGCCGATAGATTCTTGTTTGAAGATGAATATCTAACAATTGACGAATTTAAGATATTTGAGGAACATTATCCTGCAATGTTCACTGCAGAATCAGAAGTTGAAAATGACAGACCAATCGTTGTTATCACAAAAATTGACGATGAAGTATCAGTTGAAACAGGATTAAAAATAGGTGACATTATTACCGATGATCAATATTGGGCATATAGAGTTCTCTATGGAGAAAAGATTGAAGCAGATTCAGGTGCTGCCGCAATTAAAAAGTTACTTCAAAACTTGGATCTTGAAAAACTTAAAGCAGAAATTGAAGCAGAACTTAAAAAAGTTTCAAAGAGCAGTGGTAGAGCCAAAAAATTACTAAGAAGACTAAAAATAGTTAAGGATCTTCTAAAGAGTGAAACAAAGCCAGAATGGATGGTTCTTGAGGCAATACCTGTTGTTCCACCTGACATAAGACCAATGATACAGGTTGAAGGTGGAAGATTTGCAACAACCGACCTTAACGACCTTTACAGGCGCGTTATTAACAGAAACAACAGGCTTAAAAAACTATATGAAATGAATTCACCAGAGATAATAATAAAGAATGAAAAGAGAATGCTCCAAGAAGCAGTTGATAGCTTAATATACAACGGAAGAATGGGTAAAGCAGTCACGGATAGAAATGGAAGGCCATTAAAATCATTAACCGACCTATTAAAAGGTAAAAAAGGAAGGTTTAGAAGAAACTTACTTGGTAAACGTGTGGATTACTCTGGTCGTGCAGTTATTGTTGTTGGTCCTCACCTTAAAATACATGAATGTGGTCTTCCAAAGAAAATGGCTATGGAATTATTCAAGCCATTTGTTCTTGCAGAACTTTTGAATAAAGACGATGAGACAAGCAAAACTGCAAGAAAGATGAAAAAGGCAATAATTGAAAAAGAATTACCACAAGCATATGAAGTGCTTGAAGAAATAATTAAAGGGCACCCAGTTCTTTTAAACAGAGCTCCAACATTGCACAGGATGTCACTTCAAGCATTTGAGCCAAGACTTATTGAAGGTAACGCAATACAACTTCATCCATTAGTCTGTCCTCCATTTAACGCAGACTTTGACGGAGACCAAATGGCAGTCCACGTACCACTTTCTGCCGCAGCACAAGCTGAAGCAAAGTTCTTAATGCTTTCAAGATACAATATAATATCACCTGCACATGGAAAGCCAATATCCATGCCAGGTAAAGATATAGTTGCAGGTGTTTACTACTTAACAATGGTAGATAAAAACTTTGATAACGTAAAGGAAAAAGATATAAAATGGAAATTCTCTTCAATTGAAGAGGCTGGACTTGCATATGAATTTGGATATATAACACTTCACGATCCAATCCTTGTAAAAGTTGATGATAAAGTAATTAAAACCACATACGGAAGATTAATCTTTGCAAGTATAGTTCCAGACGAATTTAAAGATTACAACAAAACATATGGTAAAGGCGCAATTAAAGACCTGGTTTACAATACATTCAAAAAATACGGTGTCGATAGAACAGCCGACCTTCTTGACGACATAAAAGATCTTGGATTCCACTATGCTACGATCTCAGGATTAACTGTAAGTATTACAGACTTTTATATCTCTCCTGAAAGAGAGAAAATTATTGAACAAGCAAAAGCAAAAGTTAGTGAAATAGAAGAATTATTTGCAGAAGGATTCCTATCAGACGAAGAAAGATACAGAGAAACTATCAAAATATGGGCTGATGCTACTGAAAAAGTTCAAGATGCAACATTTGAATACATAGGAAAAGATCCATTTAACCCAATCTATATAATGGTTGATTCCGGTGCTAGGGGTAATAAAGACCAACTAAAACAACTTGCAGGTATGCGTGGTCTAATGGCTGATCCTTCTGGAAGAACTATTGAAATCCCAATTATTTCAAACTTTAGAGAAGGATTATCAGTGCTTGAATTCTTTATCAGTACACACGGTGCAAGAAAAGGTTCGGCAGATACTGCACTTAGAACAAGCTCTGCAGGATACCTTACAAGAAGACTTGTAGACGTTGCACAATCTGTAGTTGTTACAACAACCGACTGTGGAACACACAACGGTGTTAGGGCAACTGTTCTAAAGAGCAGCGATGGTTTAACTGTTGAAAAACTTGAAGACTTCTTATTTGGTAGAGTCCTTGCAAAAGATGTATTTGATCCAAAGACAAATAATGTTCTTGTAAATCCAGAAACAGGCAAACAATACACAAGAGATACAATGATCGATGATGATGATGCCAAGTTCTTAGGAAATTATTCTGTAAGAATTCCAGTAGTAACTGAAGGCGAAATTGATTTAAGCAGTCCTGAACTTCCAGAAAGTTACTGTGAACTTGCAGAAGATTTCGTATACGACGATGTACACTATGAAGCTGGAACAGAAGTAAACTGGGATATAATTAGAAAAGCAACATCTGCAGGACTTTCAAAGTTGAAAGTAAAGATATATCCAGTCGTTGGAAAAGTATCAGTTGAGACAGTATTAAGCAGTAAAGATTCCAAACAACTTGTTGTTGATGAAGAATTAATAGAAGTTACAACCGCAAAAATACTTGAAGAAAATAATGTTGAATCAGTACAAGTAAGACCAGAAATCATAGTTAGATCAGTTCTCACTTGTGAAGCAGAGCACGGCGTATGTTCAAAATGTTACGGTATGGATCTTTCAAATCACCAGATTGTTGGTGTTGGTGAGTCGGTTGGTGTTGTTGCTGCACAGTCAATCGGTGAACCAGGTACGCAGCTAACAATGAGAACATTCCACACAGGTGGTATCGCAACAACAGCAGATATTACTCAAGGTCTTCCAAGAGCTGAAGAATTGTTTGAAGCAAGAAAGAAACTTAAAGAACCTGAAGGCGTCTTTTCAAGAGTAAAAGGCTATGTAAAAGATATAGTTGAAGACGAAACTGGTCAAAAGAAAGTTTATATAGAAGATGAAGCTGGTGACATTCACGAATACGAAATTCCAATTAAAGTTAAAGTTGCAGTTAATAAGGGACAAAAGGTACTTCCAGGGCAATCATTGTCAACTGGTGCAATTAGGCCAAGAAAGATTCTTGAAACACTCGATGTTGATGCTACTGCATTGTACCTGTTAAAGGAAATCAAGAAAGTTTACGTAGAACAAGGTGTTGATATTCACGATAAACACTTTGAAATTATAATAAAACAGATGCTTGATAAAGTCGAAGTAGTAGATCCAGGCGATACAGATTATCTACCCGGTGATTTGGTAAGACTTGAAACGGTAAAAAGGATTAATAAAGAAATTTTAGAATCTAATGTACAAGTTGATTCAAACAGAAAACGTGTTATAGGAAAAGAATTACATCACCATCTGATCGCAGAAGATGAAAATGGACAAATAGTAGAAATTGCAAAAGAAGGGGAAGAGGTAACAGAAGAAATTTTAGAAAAAGCTATAAAACTTGGAATTAAAGACCTAGTAGTGAAAAACGGCGAGGGAGAAATTGTTACATATCAAATTCTTCCAAAAGAGCCAATTAAATACAGAAGAAGATTGCTCAGAATTACGAAGGCATCACTTGAACGTGTTGGCTGGTTAAGTGCTGCAAGTTTCCAACAAACACCACAAGTTCTTACAGAAGCAGCTATTGAAGGAGCAGAAGATCTATTACTTGGTTTAAAGGAAAATGTTATTGTTGGACAGTTAATACCAGCAGGAACGGGTCTGGATATGTTTGCAAACATTCAAATAGAAGAAACTCCAAGACTTGCGCAAGAAAAAGAAAAAATGGCTTAACAGACAATAATAGAGATAACCCCCCTCAAAAAATTGAGGGGGGTTATTTGTTTGAAATGCGAACTATATGTTATAATTTACTTTGCAGGGGGTGAATGGTATGATATTGATAAAAAACGGGACAATTTATCCAATTACAAAAAGTCCATTTAAAGGAGATATTTTAATTGAAAATGGGCAAATTAAAAAAATTGGTGAAAACATCGAAGAAAAAGGAGCAGAGGTTATTGATGCAACTAGTAAATACGTCTTCCCAGGATTTATTGATGCACACTCACATATAGGTGTTTTTGAAGAAGGAGTAGGTGAATTTTATTACCAAGACGGAAACGAATATTCAAATCCACTTACACCTCATGTAAGAGCATTAGATGCATTTTATCCAGGTGATAAGGCAATAAAAAGAGCTTTGTCCGGTGGTGTAACAACTGTAATGGTAGTCCCAGGTAGTGCAAATCCAATTGGTGGGCAGGGATTTATTCTCAAATTCAAATCCGACATCGTTGATGAAATGGTTATAAGACAACCAGCAGGTCTTAAAATGGCTTTCGGGGAAAATCCAAAGAGAGTATATGGATCTCAAAACAAAACACCAATGACAAGGCTTGGTGTCACAGCAGTTATTAGAGAATACTTTACCAAGGTAAAAGATTATATGAGAAGAAGACAAGAAGACCCAAAAACTCCAATTGATTTTACTCTTGAAATTGGTGTAAAAGTTTTAAAGAAGGAAATTCCAGCTAGATGTCATGCTCATAGAGCAGACGATATTGTTACAGCCATAAGGATTGCTGAAGAATTTAATTTTGACTTAGTTATTGAGCATGCAACAGAAGGTTATAAAATTGCTGATTTTCTAAAGAAAAAGAAAATACCCGTTGTTTTGGGGCCATTATTTGGTTTTAGAACAAAGCTTGAATTAACAGACATGACATACGAGGCAATTAAAATTATTAATGAAAAAGGAATTCTTGCAGCTTTAATGTGCGATCATCCAGTAATACACCTTGAACATGCTAATATTCAAGCTGCAACAGCATTAAGATATGGTGCAAAAGAAGAAGATCTATTAAAAATGCTTACAATAAATCCTGCTAAGATATTAAAAATTGACGATAGAGTAGGATCAATCGAAGAAGGAAAAGATGCAGATATAGTTATATGGAACACACATCCATTTAACTTTAAAGCTAGAGCAGAAAAGGTATTTATTGAAGGAAAATTAGTATACAGCGACTAAACAGTTAAAAATAACTTTAAAATCAGCAGCCTTTTTAGGCTGCTGATTTTTTATACACCTTATTTTACAAAAGAGCTATAGTTTTGTTGTATAATAATATTAATATATAAAAATAGGAGGAGCAAAAATGATATTGTTTGTTGGAGAATTACTTGCAGACATGATTGCTGAAGAATCATTTGACACAGCTAAGTACTTTGAAATGAAAGTTGGAGGCTCTCCAGGTAATATAGCCTCTTATCTATCACAATTAGGAGTTACAACTCGAATATTATCTAGAGTTGGAAACGATATTATCGGAAAAAGGATTATAAATAAACTAAGACAAAAAGGTGTAGATACCAGCTACATTCAGATAGATAAAGAATATGGAACAACTCTTGTTTTCGTTAAAAAAACAAAAGATACTCCAGATTTTTTTGTTTTAAGAGGTGCTGATAGATTTATTAAGCTACCTGATAATGATATATTTAATGGGATTAAAATACTCCATTTAAGTTGTTGGACTATTTCATACGATGACTTATTTAAAAAAGCTGTTTCAATTTTAGACATGGCTATTAAAAATAGAATCTTAATCGGTTTTGATCCAAATTGCAGGGATAAAATTTTTAAATGTGGCAAAATAAATAAAGAAAAAGTAAAATTTATTTTGAAACATACTAACTTTTGCAAACCCTCACTCGATGATGCAGCTGCTATATTTGGTAAAAAAGATTATTCTCTTGAAGATACCATAAAATATTACATAGATAAATTTCATGACTTAGGCGTTAAAAATATAGCATTAACTGCAGGAAAACATGGGGCATATATTTTTGATGGAAAAGATGTAATACATATTCCAAGTAATGCAAAAAAAGTTGTTGATGCAACTGGTGCAGGTGATGGTTTCTGGGCTGGCTTGTACTACGGAATATTAAATGGAAAGAATTTTGTAGAGTCTTGTAAAATGGGGAGTAAAGTTTCAGCTCATATTCTTAAGTTTGTTGGTGCTGATGTAGAGTTAAATAATAAAATATGGGAGTGATGTCGATGAAAAAAATTGCTTTTTTCAATCCTCAAGGAAATTTCGATAAAAATGATAGTCATCTAACTGAACATCCAGACTTTGGAGGGCAATTAGTATACGTTAAAGAACTTGCAAAAGCAATAGCTTCAAAAGGAATACAAGTTGATATTATAACAAGACAAATAATAGATGAAAAATGGCCTGAATTTTCAGAGCCCTTTGATTATTATCCAGATTCTCCTAATTTAAGAATAGTTAGAATACCATTTGGTGGAAAAAAGTTCTTAAATAAAGAAAATCTTTGGAACCATCTTCCCGAATATGTAGAGGGAATTTACGGCCTCTACAAAAAAGAAGGAAGTTTTCCAGATTTTGTTACAACCCATTATGGCGATGGAGGAATAAGTGGTGTTTTGTTTTTAGAAAAAACAGACATTCCATTTTCCTTTACTGGGCATTCATTAGGAGTATGGAAACTTGAAAAAATGCTAAATGAAGGATTTTCTCAAGAAGAACTTGAAAGAAAATTTAAATTCTCCGTAAGAATACTTGCAGAAAATCTTGCGATAAAATACTCATCTTTTGTTGTTTGTAGTACTTCCCATGAAAGATATGTACAATATTCTCATAAATTGTACAACGCAGATCCATACAGTGATAAATTTAAAATAATTCCTCCTGGAATTAACTCTAAAATATTTAATTCCAAACCTCATAAAGAAGATGAAATAATAGAAAATTATTTAAACAATGTACTTTCAAGTGCTCCTAAAGAAAGGCAAAAACTACCATTTATAATTTTATCTAGCAGGATCGATAGAAAGAAAAATCATATAGCAGTTGTCCGCGCATTTTTAAAAAATAAAAATTTAAAAGAAAATGCAAATTTAATTATTGTAGTAAGAGCAATAGATGATGTCATTAAATTTGTAAACGAAAAAGATAGCGAAGAATCAGAAATCTTAAGAGAAATAATTAATGAAGGTAAAAAAGAAATTAAAAATAGTATATTTTTCTTGAATATTTCTAATCAAAAAAGTCTTGCTTCTTTATATAGAGTCGCTGCAAAACGCAATTCGGTTTTTACCTTACCATCGCACTATGAACCATTCGGGCTGGCTATTATAGAAGCAGCCGCTTGTGGATTAGTCGTTACAGCAACAAAATATGGCGGTCCCGTTGAAATTTTATCTGATAATAAGGAACTACTATTTGATCCTGAAAATGCTGATGATATTGCAAACAAATTGTATATTGCCTTAACTAAATACAACAGCTCACAATTTATTGAATTATCTAGAAAATATACTTGGGAAAGTACCGCCGACAAATATCTTGAAAATATTGACAAAGTTTTGAAAAATAAATTAGAAATTAATAAAAACCAACTTAAAGGCGATATTAAAAAATTTCTAAGAAAAATTCTATAAATCCACAAACTTAATTTGTTATTTTAATATCATATATAATGTTTTCTTATTTTTTTCAAAAAGTGCTATAATTAATTATGGGGATGATAACATGAAAAAATTAATATTCTTATTCCTTATTATAATATATAATATGCTCAGTTTCTCTTTAACTTTGTATACTTATCCACAAGATAATATAAAATTTTTTGATGAAAATGGAAAACTAATCGGAATATCTCACAAATTTATCAAAATATTGAATGAAAAATTGAAAGAATATAATATCAAAATCGAATACAAATCAACCCACCCTAAAAAACTCTCCGAAATTCTCTCAGCCCTTGAAAAAGATGAAATTCAAGTATTCATAGGTCTTGCAAAAAATGAAGAAAGGCTAGAAAATTTTAAATTTACAAATTATCCACTTTGGAGTGTACAACTTGCTTTACTTACCAAAAAAGAAAATAACGATACAAAAAATTTTCACAATAAAAAAATTGGAGTTATATCAAATTCAAAAACCGAAGAGTTATCTAAAATATATTTTAAAGATGCTAAATTTGTCAAATTCGACGGTATCTCAAAAGCATTAGAAAGTTTATTAAAAGGTAAAATAGACTTTTTATCATATAACTCTTTTTTGCTTGGATATTACCAAAGTATATACTATGATTCTTTAAAATTGATAAATATTAAAAATGAAAAGTACAGACAATACATTGCTTTCTCAAAAAGTGTTGATGACAACGTCGTTGATATTTTCGACAATGTTTTAAAAGAACTTTTCAAATCAAATGAATTTGAAAAATTATTCGGTGGATATTACGGAATAATCCCTGGAAATATAGTAGAACTTGTAACCATAGATTGGCCATCTTATGAGTACTATGAAAATGGAAAATGGCAGGGAATTGACTATGAAATTTTAAATCTTGCTGTGAATGAGATGGGACTAAAATTAGTTACATATGAGTATCCATGGAGCAGGTGTCTTCAATTAATGAAATCAAAATACTCAGATATTGTCTTAACTTTGCTAAAAACAGAAGATAGAAAACAATATTTATACTTTACCGATATTCCAATTAGCTATGGAAAAGATGTATATTTTTTTCTAAAAGGTAATCCAAACAGGAATATAGCAGGATATATAAAAGACTATGCATATCCTAAAGAGTTTTTTAAATCACCTTACAAAAAAGTACCAGTAGATTCAGATGAAAGGGGAATGATTTTTCTTTCACAAAAAAGAATAGATGTATTTATAACAAACCTTTACGTTGGGTTATTTTATGCAAATAAGTATAACATTAATGTTGAGTACTCAAAGACAATTAAAGAACAAGAATATTACGTTGGTTTTTCAAAAACGTATTTTGGTAAGTTTTTATCTCAGCAAATTACGAAATTATTAGAAAGATTTAGAAAAGATGGAACATATGAAAAGATTTACAGAAAGTATAATATACCGTGGGAGGAATAAAATGATAAGTAAAAAACCGATATACTTTTTAATAATTCTATTTTCTCTGTTATCATTTTGTTTATATCTTACTTTTTGGCATAAAGATATTACACAAAAAATAGAAGTTTATTCGAGCGGAATAGAATATCCTCTTTGGCTTTTAGATATAGATAACCTTGATTTGTTGTCCACTGTTATTTTAAAAGATAAAGAATTTTGCCACATAGAGATATTTGATCAAAACGGTAATTTACTTTTAGAAAAAGGAAAAAAGAAAATATTTTCTATAAGATATTCTAAAGCAGCCTTCTTTGAAGATATAATTATTGGTACTATATATTTTGATATTTCTCTAAATAGGGTTATCTCTACATTTTTATACATCCTTCTTATATCTCTATCTTTCATGATTATAGCATCTTTATATTTTAAAAATGCTGAAAAAAATGAAAAATTGCTCGAATTAAACGAAGAACTTTCTGAAACAAATGAAGAGCTTGAACAAACTATTAGAGAACTTGAACAAACTCAAGAATCTTTAATTATCTCAGAAAAAATGGCCGCTCTTGGAAAGTTAATGCTAAGTGTTGCACATGATATAAATACACCTATAGGAATAATCTTTACAGCATCAACTGAAATTGAAAATATCTTAGAAAGTAATATCACTGACAAAGAAACTTTAAAACAACTTTCAAAGATAATAATTAAAAACTCTCAAAAAATAGCTGAAATTATAAGCTCACTTAAAAAAACTGCCATTCATGAAGTATCAGACAACTTCTCAAAATTTAATATTAAAGAATTGGTGGAAGACATTGTTGACACCTTATCTTTCAATTTGAAAAAAAATAATATAAAAACAATAATTGATGTTGATGATAAAAATGTGTTTTCAAACCCTGGGGCAATAGCACAAATTTTGATGAATTTAATTAATAACACAGTTGATCATGCATTCAAAAGTGAAAAGGCCGAAAAAATAATCTCGATATCTGCTGAAGTAAATAAAAAACATCTTAAGATAATAGTTAGTGACAATGGTGTAGGAATTGATGAAAAAATCCAAAGAAAAATTTTTGATCCTTTCTTTACTACTGATAAGGAAAAGGGAACTGGCCTTGGTTTAAGCATAGTTCATCAATTGGTTGTTAAATTACTAAAAGGGCATATTGAAGTAAAAAGTAATAAAGGAAAAGGAACAACATTTATCATAATAATTCCTTTGAAGGAGGAAAACAATGGATAAATGGAAAATACTAATTGTTGATGATGAACCAGACGTTCATACATTAACATCTATAATACTTAAAGATATTGAATTTAAAGGAAAAAAGCTAGAAATGATTAACGCATATTCATTAAATCAAGCAAAAAAAATTTTAAAAAATGAAAAAGATATTGCACTTGCAATTGTAGATATTGTAATGGAAAATAAAGATGATGGTTTTAAACTTATACAATTTATTAGAGAAACGCTTAAAAATAAACTCATGAGAATTGTAGTTAGAACTGGACAACCTGGAGTTGCTCCTCCAAGAGAAATAATACTAAAATATGATATTAATGACTATAGAGAAAAAAGTGAATTTTCAAGTAATGCCCTTTTCACACTTGTAATTTCAAAATTGAGAGAGTATTCAGATCTTCTAGAATTATATAATCAAAGAGAAATATTAGAAGAATTTGCAAACATAAATTTTCACAATTTAGATGATTTAAATCTATTTTTTGAAAAAATAAAAAACATCTTGTCTACAAATATAAATATTCAATATTCTGTATTAGACTATTCAGAAGAGGAATGTGACATTATCGACAAAACTCTATGGAAATCAAATAACGAAGTTGAAATATGTATAAAGGCAGAAAAAGAAAAAAGATTAAAATATACAATTAAATTTGACAATCAACTAAGTAATGCATACAAAAACATATTAAACTTAACTTTATCAAAGCAAATCTTAAATATTGAAAACAATATCCTCTCTAAAGAACTAATTGATAACCTGTACCAAATTATATATATACTTTCTGAAATAACAGAGACAAGATCATTTGAAACAGGAGAACATGTAAAACGTGTAGGATTAATAACTAAAGTGATAGCAAAAGAACTAGGATTTAAAAACCAAAAGTTAGAGTTTATATCCACAGCGGCAATGCTCCATGATATCGGGAAAATTGGAATACCTGATGCTATATTAAATAAACCTACTAAACTTGAAGATGATGAATGGCAAATTATGAAGCAGCATACAATTATTGGATACAAAATTTTGAGTTCGGTTGATAACCCACTATTTAATATAGCAGCAAACATTGCTCTTTATCACCATGAAAACTGGGATGGAAGTGGTTATCCAGAAGGATTAAAAGGCGAAGAAATACCACTTGAAGCCCGAATTGTTGCACTCGTAGATGTATACGATGCTTTATCAACTGATAGGGTATATAGAAAGGCCTGGCCTAAAGAAAAGGTTTTAAAATATATTAAAGAACTTAATGGAAAAAAGTTTGAACCAAAGATTGTAGAAATTTTTTTAAATAAATACGATGAGATTAAAAATTTTTATAAGAATTAACAATAAATAATCACTACCTTCTTAGATAATTTTTTCCTAAGCAATCCCTCCATTCAATGAGTTTGACATAAATCAAATTAAAAATTGTGAATTTGATATATTTTTGTTATAATTACTTTGTAGGGTAATTAATTTTAAAATTTTACCCGAATACTTTATGGGGGTGGTATTATGAAAATTTTCAAGGGTATTTGGATAGTTTTGATTGTACTTTTTGTATTTATCTTTGGTTGTGTAAATACAAATCCTATCGATCTTGGACCTTCCGAAATAAGTGATACAGGAAACAACCCTGAATCTCCAGCATATGCTGTTGATATTGTAACAGATAATGATTTCATAGACCTAATAAATCAAATCGCTAATACATCCAGCGGTGGAGGAACAACTTTATCAAAAAATTCAAACAACCTTTTTAAAACTCCTACATCATCTGACGAAGAACTTTCATCTCAAAATGAATATGATCATCTAATTAACATTTTCAATGCAATATCAAGTAAAGAGAATCTGATTAATAAGATGAAACAATTTAGGAAAGCTGTGAACAATCTGCTAAAGTATGAAAACAGGTATGAATACTATGCTGAAGTTACAGGAAATGCTAAAACCAAGCTAGAAAATGCTCTGAGACAATTAAAAGATTTAGATTCAAGCGCTTCAACAACAAACTTATATATCGATTTTAGAGATGTCATGGTATTAAATTTACTTATTGAACCCTTTATATTTATTCATGACAACCATGATGAACTAGTAAAAATTATAAGAGATTCCTCAGAAAATAACATTGAGCCAGTTATTCGAGATGAATTTACAAATTTAGTTAGTACCTTTGAAGCTTCTTATTCAAATGTAGATCCCTCTTATTTTTCAAATCCAACATTTTTAAACGATCTTAAAAATACTCTGGACAAAATTTCGGACATTTCTGAAGATAAAAATTATCTTGACTTAAATGACATTTTCGTTCCAGAGGCCTTTGTACTCAATTGGGTAGACGATGCTATTAATCTCTCTGATTTTCTTTTAAAAACAATTGTTGAAATTAATGAATATGAAATTAGAAAAACAGATGAAAATGGTTTTAGAAAAGATGGAAAAACAACAATTTGGACTTTTGGAGAAAATAAAGCTGATAATATATCAATTACACTTGAATGGTACAACACTCCTTTAATAGAAGAAGATCTTCCAAAAGGCGCAAGTATAACTTTGAATGATAAAGAAGTTAACACTTCTACAACAGCAATAGATGTTCTAAAAATTTTAGATTCAGCTTTACCTAATAACACTTTAACTTTAAATATTAGCTTTGCAACTCCAATAAACTTAGAAAGTACCGCAACCATCAACTACTCATTGAAATTTGATTTTGAAAAATTAAATACTTCAGCACTCGACTTAAAAAATTGTAATTTAAAGATTAATGATGGAATACTAGATATACTTAATGTTGCATCAATAACAGAACTTACAATGGCTATAAATACTCGAAATTTCGAGGTACTTAGCAGCTACTTAAGCTTTATCAGTAAAAACCTTGAATTTGCTTCATTTAGTTACGATTCTGGTTCCAATACAACCACTATTAAATTTGAATATAATCTAGAAAACGGAGCAGTTATAGAAACTCTAGAGTTCAAACTTGAAGGTATTACTTTATATGATTTAATGAATATACCAATTACTTTTCAGGAGAAATTTAGTCATTTAAATCCTCAAAAGTTGTTATTTCTAAAACAAATAAATTACTAAAATCAAAAACAAGGAGCCTTTATGGCTCCTTGTTTTAACATAATGTCCTTTTTTTAATCAGCTAATATTTTATACAATTCTTTGTAACTTGAAACTCTTTTTATATTACCATCAAATTTATTTTTGGGATCAAACAGAACAAAATCAAGCTTTGCTCTTTTTGCACCTTCATAGTCAGTTTCTATATTGTCTCCAATATAAATAGATCTTGAAAGCGGAACATTTGATAATTTTTCTGCATAGAAAAATATATCAGGTTCTGGTTTTGGTTTTCCAACCTTTTCTGAGGTAAGTACAAATTCAAAAAATCTATCTAGTCTTGCAATTTTTGCTCTTTTTTGCTGAACAGATTCTACACCATTTGTAATAGCAGCCATTCTAAATCCTTTCTCCTTCAATTTTTCTAAGAACTCTTCAGCACCTTCTATAAAGAAAGCAACACTGGAAAGTCCTTTTAAATATACCTGTGCAACTTCATTAAAATTCAAATTAAATACTCCAATTTTTTCAAAAAATTCTCTAAATCTTTCTACAACAATCACTTCTTTTCTATACTTTCCCTCTGAAAAAAGCTTCCACCATTTTTCATTTATAGGCCTATAAACTTCTATGTAACTTTCATCATAACCAATATTAAGATGTTCAAACACACTTTTTAGCGCATACTCTTCAGATTTGTCAAAATCTAATATTGTATTATCAAGGTCAAAATATATCATTTCATATTTCATATTTTTTCTCCTTTATCTCATATGTAGAAAATTCAAAAGGAAATTTAACCGGTTTTCCTTCAAGTGCTGATTTGTAGATCGCAAGCACTATCTCTACCGCTTTTTTACCATCTTCTCCACTTATGTATGGCTTTCTATCTTTCACTATTGATTCATAAAAATCTCTATACAAGGGTACATGCCCACTTCCATATACTGTATCTGGATCTGGCAAGGACATAAATGGATGTCCTTCTTCTCCTTCAAATCTCCATTCTTCTATCCTATTTACCGCCAAACCTCCTATTACCACTGTCCCTTTTTCTCCAAATATTGCTAGCTTTTCATGCAAGTTCTTTGGATATATCGTTGTTGTCCCTTCTATCATCCCTATTTTTCCATCTTTAAACTTTATTATCGCTCCTCCAAAGTCTTCTGCTTCTATATATGGGTGACTAAAGTTCTTTATTACCCCATATACTTCTTCTATTTCTCCCCCTAGCATCCACTGGAGCAAGTCTATGTTATGTGTACATTGGTTCATCAATGCTCCACCGTCTTTTTCCCATGTCCCTCTCCAACTTGCCTGCTTGTAATAGCCTTCATTCCTATTCCACCTTATTGTCGCAACTCCATAATGAACTTTCCCAAAATCTTTTCCTTCTATCTTTTTCCTTAACTCTTGTATCGGTGGATTAAATCTATTTTGAAAACATACCTCAAGTTTCAACTTCTTCTCTTTTGAAAGTTTTATCATTTCATCTGCATGCTTTGTAGATAGCGCCATTGGTTTTTCAACAAGCACATGTTTCCCGTTACTTAATGCTTCCATCGCTATCTCATAATGGCTTCCACTATCTGTCGCAATAGCAACCGCATCTATATCTTCTCTCTTTAGAAGCTTTTTAAAATCTGTTTCAACTTCTGGTCTTTTTCCTATCCTTTCTTCAAAAATATTAGCGCAATCTGATGCTTTTTCTTTTACTATGTCACATACTGCAACCACATCAAATAATTCTTTGTTTTGTATCAATGCCTCTGTATGTTTTTTTGTCGCTATCCTTCCACATCCTATCAATGCTAGCTTTAACATATATCTTCCTCCTATCCTAAAACAACATCAAGTGCAGACATTATAAAGAAACCTATTATTAAAAAGTACGTTGACAATCTTTCATTTCCTCTAAGGTGTGTCTCTGGAATTACCTCATCACTTATTACAAATATCATAGCACCACCAGCAAAAGCCATCATATATGGAAGAAGCGCTTTTGAAATAGACACTATTCCAGAACCTAAAATACCTCCAATTATTTCAACAACACCAGTCAAAAATGCCACCCAAAATGATGTTTTTATAGAATACCCGGCATTTAAAAGCGCTGCAGCAACAGCAGCTCCTTCTGGTATATTTTGCGCTCCAATTGCAAATGCTATATTTAACGCTTGATCTGAGAATGCACTCACACCAACCGCCATACCTTCAGGTAAATTGTGAATTGTAATTGCAATAACAAAAAGCCATATTTTACTTAATCTTTTAAGTTCAGCTCCTTCATGCCCCTTTAAAAAGTGTTCATGTGGTGAGTATTTATCCATCAAATCAACGAGTATTGCCCCAAGAAAAAAACCAATCCCAAATCTTAAAAGCCCGCCCATTTCAATAGAAGGCGCAACCAAACTAAAAGCACTTGCAGCAAGCATAATACCTGCAGCCATACCTAAAAGGGCATCAATAAACTTTTCACTTGCTCCTTTTCTAAATAGCAAAAATGGAATTGCCCCTAAAGATGTAGCCATCCCAGCAGCAGAACTTAGTAATACTCCTTTTAAAAACAAATTCATCTTATCACATCCCTATATAGCTCTTTCTTCCTATTTAAAAAATATGCATGCGATATTCCTTCTTCTTTGTATCTAAAAAAATCTAATTTTGAAACATCAATATCTGCATAAATAAGCTCTTCTTTTCTTTTTGCTTGAGTTATAACATTACCATCTGGCCCAACTATCCTTGAGTTTCCAATAAAGTCCATTAATCCTTTCCCACTTGTTGATGATGTTACAAGAAACGCTCCATTTTCAAGAGCCCTTGCTCTAGTTGCAATTTCATAAATATTCTTTCTTTCCTTTGAAAATGCAAATGGTGCAAGTAACACTTGTGCCCCGTTAAGTGCTAAAATTCTTGAGATTTCAGGAAATCCTATCTCATAGCATATCAAAATACCAAATCTAACTCCTTTGAATTTAAACACTAAAAACCTCTCACCAGGTGAAAAGACATCTTTTTCCCCTCTAAATAAATGTGTTTTATCATAAAATAAAATCTCTTTTTTCTTCTTTATAACAAACACAGAATTTCTAACTTCAGAAAGTACCTTTCTTGGAACACCACCTACTATAGCCAAGTTGTATTTTCTTGAAAGCCTTAAAAGCTCAGATTGTACCTCATTGAAAAAGCTTATCGAATCTTCAAGTATATTTTTATCGTAAGTATAGCCAGAAATTGAAAGTTCGGGGAATAAAATTAAACTTGCACCTAGCTCTCCGGCCTTTTCAATAAACTCTATATGCTTTTTTAAATTGTATTCAAAATTACCTGGTTTTGGACTAAATTGGGCTGCTGCTATTAACATCTGCAACCCTCCTTGCTAGCTCCTCTTGCCTCAACCAATAACCATCAAGATACCCTTGTGAAGTTAATAACCCCAAGAACTTGTAATGTTTCTTTGTAAGAACACCTGGTCCAATATTTGCAAGTGGAGTACCTGGAAGTGGCATAAAGGTATGCGCATGCACCTTGGCCTTGTATTTATTTACAATTTTTTTGATAAATTCAAAAGTTTTTTCAATATCCTCTTCAGTTTCAAACGGAAAACCAAAGATAAAATCCACTCGAGGAATAAAGTCATATTCTTTTAATAATGATAGTGCTCTTTCAATTTCCTCTAAATTATGCCCTCTTTTTATCATTTCCAATACTCTTTCACTTCCACTTTGCGCCCCAATTACTATGTATTTATTATTAACATATTTTTTTATCACCATAAGTATTTCTTCATTGACACTCTCGGGTCTTACATCTGAAGGAAACGTCCCAAAATATATTTCTTCAACTCCAACCTTTTTCAAGTTATAAAGCAGGGTATCAACTGCTTCAGGATTTGGAATTACACCATTTTTACTACCGTATCCAAATGAGTTTGGGGAAATAAATCTTGCAATTTTCCTATTATTTTTCACGCCTATCTTTGAGTATTCAACTATTTGCTCGATAGGTCTATGCCTTACTAATTTTCCAGCAAGTCTTGGAGTCTGACAATATCCACAAGAAAATGGACATCCCCTCGTTATTTCTATAGGCATATACAAACTTTTTTCAGGACAAAACGGAGGATAATCAGAAAGATCTACCCTATTTGTTATTCCATCATATATCCTATTTTCCGGAAAATCACCATCTATAAACTTACGTATATTTTCTTCCCCGTCACCAACAAATACATAATCAAACCCAAAATTCAATAATTGCTGTGGCATTGCAGTTGCATGAGGGCCTCCAGCAACCACAACATACCCTGATTTCTTTAATTCTTTTAACTCAACTACTACCGATTCAAGATCAAAACTCATAAAAGAATAGAGGACTACTGTCCCCTCTTTTTTATATGAAAAAATTTCTTCAAAGCTTCTAATATCAACAAGTTCTAAATCCTTTCTGTAAGAATAAATAGACGCAACAAGCGCTGTTATACTATATCTATTATTTTGGCTGTATCTAAATAATAATCTCTTTATCTCCACAGGGCTTCATCAACCTCTTCCAATGTTTTTGCAGTAACAAAAATATGACCGCTATCCATGATAATAATAGTCTTGGATTCCTCACCAAAGGTCATATTGACGATATTTCCCCCAACCTTATGCATTCCCCTCATTTTTCTGGCAACAGCAGAAGAAATTGGTAAAACTGCAATTATACGGTTTCTTGGAATATAAAGATTATTCGAGATTTTTACAATCTGTTCCACACTTTCACCCCTAAACATTAAATCTTATTGTAATTATATCACCATCTTCAATTATATGCTCTTTTCCAACTAATTTCATCAATCCTTTTTCCTTAACCTCTTTTTCACTACCAAGCTCTATTAAATCTTTGTATTTAATAACTTCAGCTTTAATAAATCCTCTTGCAAGGTCAGAATGTATTGCTCCCGCTGCTTCTACAGCAGTACTTCCTTTCTTTAAAGTCCATGCCCTAACTTCATCAGGCCCAACTGTAAAGAATGAAATAAGACCAAGTTGGTCATATACAACCTTTGAAAGTCTTTCTATTCCCGTTTGCTCAATTCCAAGATCCTTTAAAAACTCTGCTCTTTCTTCTTCATCAAGTTCCTGTATTTCCTTCTCCATTAATCCACATAGTTCAATATATGCAAAATTGTACTCTTTAACAAGCTCTAATACTTCTTCTTTTGTTTCATAACTATTTGAAGAAAATTGCTCCTCATCTAGATTAAGTGCTATTATAATTGGTCTTAAAGTTACAAGAGAATAGCTGGAGATCAATTTTTTTTGATCATCGGTTAATTCATATTTTGAAAGAAACTCTTCGTTTTCAAGAACCTTTGCCAGTTCTTTTAAAAGCTTTAACTCATTTTCTTCGCGATTATCAAGTTTTCTTTTTGCATTTTCAAGTCTTTCAATTCTATTTGTAATAATTTCAAGATCTCTAAATATAAACTCATCCAAAGCCAATTTCAATTGTTTAAATGCTGTTTCACCATTTTCTGGATATGGAACACTATCATTTTTAAAAGCCCTCAAAACTAATAAAAGTGCATCGGCATTTTGGACCATATTAAATACCTGTGTTCTACTCTTTTTATCTGAAGGATCAAGAGATGGCGTATCGTAAAATTCAAGGGTTGCATAAGTTGTTTTTTTGGGGTTGTACATCTTTGACAAAATATCAACTCTTTTATCATAAACCTTTGCAACACCTTTTTGATGTATAGGTGAATATGGATCAACCTCTATTCCAGTCAAAAGTGAAAATATGGTCGTCTTTCCAACTTGTGGAAGACCAATTATTCCTATTTTCAAATCAGTCCCTCCCTAAAAACTTTTTTTAACTTAAACACACTTCCTCTTACCTCATTCTTTTTTAGAAAACTTGATGTTCTCTGCGAAACAGCAATTGCAACTAATCTACCATCACAAAGGAGCATAACATCTTGATCTTTTCTAAAATCATCCCTTATCTCTTTTACAAAATCCATAGTTGGTTGTACACCGTTAAATATCTTTTCAACGTAATCTTTATAAACCTCAACCTTTGGTAAATCCAAAACTTCCTCTACTCTTAAAATCCTATTTACAATTTGCTCAGAAGACAATTCAAATGGATTAATCGAATCTTCAATAGAAAACTTTCCTACACTTTTTCTTACAAGTTCAACAGCTGTTGCTCCACAACCAAGCTTGTAACCTATATCCATACACAAACTTCTAATATATGTTCCCGGTGAAACTACCACCTCAAAAGAAAATTCTGGAGGATTTATCTTTATATTTCCTATCTCATATATTTCAACTTCAACAGGTGGAAGTGAAATAATCTTTCCTTCTCTTGCAAGTTTGTATAACCTTTCACCATTATATTTTTTGGCTGAATATGCCGGTGGAACCTGCTTGTATCTTCCCTTAAAAGATAAAATTGCATCTTTTATTTCATCATAGCTTTTTTGACATACTCTTTCTTCCTTTACTTGTCCAGTAATATCAAAAGTTTCTGTAATTAATCCTAAGATAGCTTTTACATAGTATCTCTTTTTTTCATTCTTTAAATACTCCAAAAGTCTTGTTGCACCGGAAATACCAATAACTAGAACACCTTCTGCAAACGGATCAAGTGTTCCTGCATGGCCTATTTTCTTTATTTTAAGCTTCTTTCTTAGTTCATCAATAACGTCATGAGATGTGACACCTTTTGGTTTAAATGCATTCAAAAATCCTACCATCAGTAATTCTCCAAAAACCTCACATCATTTTTAATAAAATCTCTAATATCTCTTATTCCGTACTTAACCATCGCAATTCTTTCAAGACCAAGGCCAAATGCAAAACCAGACCATTCATTCGGATCATATCCTACGTTTTTGAAGACGTTTGGATCAACCATACCTGCCCCTAAAATTTCAAGCCACTTTCCATTAAATAGAATATCAACTTCATAGCTCGGCTCTGTAAATGGGAAAAAGCTCGGTTTTAATCTAACCTTTGCGCTATCACCAAAAACTTTTCTTGCCATCTCCTCCAATGTATATTTTAAATGCTTTACCGTAACATTTTTATCTACATACAAGCCTTCCATTTGTGTAAACATTGGAAGGTGTGTGGAATCATAATCTCTCCTAAAAACTCTACCTGGTGAAATAATAGCAAGTGGTGGTTTTCGCTCAAGCATTGTTCTTACCTGAACTGGCGAAGTATGCGTTCTAAGTAAGATTTTATCTGTGAAATAAAATGAATCCTGAACATCTCTTGCAGGATGCCATTCTGGTGTATTTAACGCATCAAAATTGTGCCACGTATCTTCCACTTCGGGACCTTCTACCACCTCAAATCCCATTGAAATGAATATATCTTCCAACTCTTTTTGTATTTTTGTAAGAATATGCAAATGCCCTTTATCTTTTCTTGCTCCTGAAAGTGTAACATCAACTCTTAGTTTTTCATATTTTTTTTGTTTTTCTATTCTATATAACTCATTCATTCTATTATTTAAATAATCTTCCACTTCCGATTTTGCTTTATTAACGATTGCTCCAAATTTTGGTCTTTCTTGTTGCGGAAGATCCTTTAACTTTTTCATCTGAGAGGTTATTAACCCTTTTTTTCCAAGATATTTAACCCTTATCTGATTTAATTGTTGAAGATCTTCTGCATTATCTATTTCTTTTTTGGCAGTATCAACAAGTTGTTTGATCTCGTCCATCAAAACACCTCCAAATTTAACCTGTATGAAACGAAATTCAATATTAATTATAACATATATATGCTATCATTTAAACAAATAGGAGGTGAAGTAAATGGATTCAATCGAGCTTAGACACATTTTACACCAAAACCCAGAAACATCTTTTAGAGAATTTGAAACTCAAAAAATATTACTTTCAGCCCTAAAGGATCTTAAAGACGAAAGGCTAAAAATTTACAAAATAGCTGGTACAGGTGTTATTGCATTGTATGAACCAAAAAAAGGCGAACCTTTTATACTCTATAGATCAGACATTGATGGACTTCCAATTGAAGAAGAAACAGATTGGGAATTTGCTTCTAAAAATTCTAATATGCATGCATGCGGCCATGACGTGCATATGTCAATCGCATATGAACTAATTAAAAAAATACTTTCTTCAAATATAGAAAAAAATTTTGTCTTCATATTCCAACCAGGTGAGGAAACAGGAGCCGGTGCAAGGTACGTTTTAGATGAAATTGAAGAACTTGACATAAAACTTGCTCTGGCACTACACGTCACCGATGAATATGATTTTAAAACTATTGCAACAACTAAAGGTGTTTTATTTGCAAGTGCTACCGAAATTGACTTAACATTTTCTGGAAAAGCCTCTCACGTTGCTTTCTATAAATCTGGGATTGACTCAATATATCTTGCTAGTAAATTTTTGACCGAATTTTACAATCTAACTTTTGACAAAGCAATTGCAAGATTTGGAAAAATAGAAGGAGGAAATGCAAGAAACATTGTCTCTCCTCAAACCACATTAATGGGAAGTATCAGATCAGAATCTTTAAAAATCACTGAAGATATAATAACTAAAATACAAGAAGTAGCAAAAAGTGTTGTTCAAAAAGATGGTGGAGAATTTTCAATATCAAAAGGTTCAATATACCCACCTGTAATTGTGAATGATAAATTGTATGAACTATTTAGAGAATTTGCACAAAAAAACGACATACAATTTATTGATTGTGGAATGAAATATACAGGTGAAGATTTTGGTTATTTCTCCCAAGAATATCCTTCATTAATGTTCTGGGCAGGAGTTTCAAAAGGTAAAAAATATGGACTTCACAATCCAAAATTTTTACCTAACGACGAAGTTATACCATATTATGCAGATGTTGTTTTCAATTTTTTAAAGGAGCTGGAAGTATGAAAGAGATATTCCAAAAAGTTGCTAGTGAATTTGGAACACCCGTTTACATATATTTTGAAAAAATTTTAGAAGAGAGAATAAATAAAGTAAAAAATGTCTTTGAAGAAATTAATTTTTTCCCTACATTTGCAGCAAAGGCAAACAACAATCCTGCGATTTTAAAAATTCTAAAAAATCATGGATTTGGAGTAGATATATTAGGTGAAGGAGAACTTCTTGCTTGTAAAATTGCTTCAATAGAAGGAGATAAAATTGTCTGGAATGGAAATGGTAAAACAAAAGAGCAAAAAGATTTAATGAAAGAATATAAAGTAAAATATGTAAATGTTGACAGCAAAGAAGAATTTGAAAATTTATGGAAAAACGAAGATGAATTTGAACTGTTTTTAAGGGTAAATCCCGATATAGATGCAAAAACACATCCATACATATCAACTGGACTAAAAAAACACAAATTTGGTGTTGATTTTAAAGTGGCTGAAGAAATTTTAAAATCTCAAAAAATTAGTGGCCTCCATATACACATTGGCTCCCAAATAACAGATGTAAAAACTTTTAAAGAGGCTATTGAAAAAACTTTAAAGCTTTGTCAAAAATACAATATAGAAAAGATAAATATTGGTGGAGGATGGGGAATAAAATATAAAGATGAAAATGAACTAAATACTCAAGAATACAAAGAAGAAATAATACCACTTTTGAAAAATTTTAAATTAGTCATAAATGAACTTGGAAGGTTTATAATAGCACCAGCAGGATTTCTTTTAACAAAGGTAACATTGGTCAAAAAAACAGATGAAAAATTCTTTGTTGTAACCGAAAGCGGAATGAATCATCTACTTAGACCAGCACTTTACAATGCATATCACGAAATAGAGGTATTAAATAACAGTAAAGACGAAATTCTCGCTGATGTAGTTGGCCCTCTATGTGAATCTGGAGATTTTCTTGCAAAGGAAAGAAAAATTAAAAAACCTGAAATTGGGGATCTATTAGTTATCAAAAACGCAGGTGCATACGGTTTTTCAATGTCAAACAACTATAACGGAACAATAAGACCTGCAGAAGTTTTAATTACAAAAGACGGTAAAATAAAGCTTATTAGAAAACGAGAAACGTTTGATGATTTGTTTAAAAATATAATTTTATAGTAAAATTGAATTGTACAAAAAATATGGGGGCGCTGTTTATGCATAAAATAATGATAATAGACGATGATGAATTTGTACATAAATACATTGATGAAGTTCTATCAAAAGAATGTGAATATGAAATAGAAACCATACATGCCTTTTCAGAAAATCAGGCAAGCAAGTTAATCGAAAAATTTAAAGATGATATTTCTGTATTCTTTATAGATGTTTTTATGGAAAATGATAACTCAGGCCTTGTATTAGTTGACCTGATTAGAAATCATCTAAAGTTAAGAAAGCCTAGAATTATCCTTGCAACCTCCTACAAAGAATTTGTAGAAAGAAAACATGACATTTCTGATTTTGATATAAGCCTTTTTATGGACAAACAACACATGGATGAATTTATGTTAAAGCATACATTTTTAAGAGCCCTCAAATCATACATTGAAATTGTAACTCTTGAAAATACAATAAAATCGCTGCAAAAAATAATTGAACTTTCAAGGGATAAAGAAAAATTTGACAACATATTAAAATTTTTAAAATTCATGTTGTATGAAGCTATTAATCTATTAAAATTTTCTTCAAAGACAAGCATTGAAGGTTTTGTAACTTTAAACGGTATCGTATATGCAGCAACTCCAAAGTTTGAAGAATACCTAAATGAGCCACTTTCAAGAGTTAATTTTACATTTTTCCCCGAAAACACTATATATTTTGAAAAAGAACTAACAAAAGATTTATCAATTAAAGTTTATATTATTTCCGAGATAAAACTAAACGAAATTAATAGGAACCTTGTAAGTCTTTTTCTTGAAGAAATAACAAATTCGTATAGTTCAAACTATTATTCAAATCTTTATTCACAAACTCAAAAAGAACTTTTAGCAAAACTACTTTCAGCAATTGAGGCAAGATCTGGAGAAACAGGAGAACATGTAGCAAGGGTTGGAAAAATTGCAAAGATACTTGCTAGCAAAATTAACTATTCACAGATAGATGAAATAGAAATAGCTGCATCAATACACGATCTTGGAAAAATTGCAATACCAGACTCAATTTTAAACAAACCAGATAAATTAAATGATGAAGAATATGCAATAATTAAAGAACATCCTATTATAGGATACAATATACTTGAAAATTCAACTTCTAAAATTTTAAAACTTGCAGCTGTTGTTTGCCTTAAACACCATGAGAATTGGGATGGTAGCGGGTACCCATATGGCCTTGAAAAAGAGCAAATTGATATATCAGCAAGGATAACAGCAATTGCGGATGTATTCGATGCACTTGTGAGTGATAGAGTATACAGAAAAGCACTTCCATTAAATAAAGCATTAGAAATAATTAAAAAAGAAAGAGGAAGAAAATTCGATCCAAATCTTGTTGATATATTCTTTGAAAGCCTTGATGAAATACTTGAAATATGTGAACTACCATGACTTATAGAAGTCATGGCTTCCCGCTTCAACCCGTGATGACTCGTAGACCCCATTTGGGTTCCGCTGCCAGTGCACGGTCCACGGGCGTAAATTCGGACGGTTCCCGCCCTACTGATAGTATTAAGCCATACTTAGCTAGATTCTTAGCAGCATTTACATCTCTATCATGGTGTGCTCCACATTCAGGGCACGTCCATTCTCTAATACTTAAGTTTTTTACTTCTTTATTTATGTATCCGCATTCACTACACATCTGACTTGATGGATAGTATCTGTCTGCTTTTATTATTTCAATCCCACAGCGTTTTGCTTTGTATTCGAGAAGTTCTTTGAATTTACCCCACGATTGCATGTGGATGTGCTTTGCGAGTTTGTGATTTTGAACCATACCTTTGATATTAAGAGCTTCTACCACAATCTTACCAACTTGGTTTTTGCTGGTAAGACTGTGTGTAATCTTATGAAGCCAGTCACTTTTTATTTTTGCTATTTTTTCGTACAATTTTGCAAGACGCAAACGTGCCTTATCCCTATTCTTTGAACCTTTTTGTTTTCTTGATAATCGCTTATGAAGTCTCTTGAGTCGTTTCTCGTATTCAAAAAGATCTGGCATGCTGTATTTTCTACCATCACTTAATGTGATTGTGTCCTTAATCCCAAGGTCTATACCTAGAATATTGGTAGAAGTATTTTGTACTTTAACGTCTTTGACTTCAAAGACTATTGCAACATAGTATTTGTTCATCGCCGTTTTGATGAACGTTGCCTGTTTGATTTTTCCATCTTTCGTAATCTTTCTGTGCAACCGAACTTTTATGCCTTCTTTAAACTTTGGTACAAATATAAGGCCGTATTTTGGATTATCTTCTTTAATATACAACTGAATATGTTGTGGAACACGAAAAGTTTGTTGAGAGAATTTCTTTTTCTTGAACCTTGGATAGCCGGCTTGTTTTTTGAAGAAATTTTTGAATGCGCGTTCTAAGTCTTTTAGTGATTGTTGAAGCATTTGAGAATTTACTTCCTTTAGCCATGAATATTTGTCCATCCTTTTGAGTTTTGTCAAAACAGATGCCCATTCGTTGTAATATGTAGAACGTCCCATCACTTTGTAAATGGTAGAGGCGTAATTCAAAAAGAAATTATACACAAATCTGGTGTGACCAAAATGTTTAGAAAGTTTTTCTTCTTGTTCTCTCGTAGGGTAAATACGAAATTTGTAGGTTATTAACATTTTTATCACGTCCTTGAGATTTGATATATTCTTTCAGTACTTCTAAAGGCGCTCCACCTACTGTCAAAAGGCAATAGCTCTTAGACCAAAAAGCGGATTTCCAAAGTTTATCTTTGATTTGCGGAAACTCTTTCTTAACAAGTCTAGACGAAGCGCTTTTATATGCATTTATGAACTTAGATAGCTGCGAATTTGGTTGCGCAGAGAATAAAACATGAATATGATCTTTATCATGATTAAATTCCTTGAGTTTAATACGATACTTATCACCAATATATTCAAAAATCTCTTTAAGACGATTCGATATACGATCGTTAATTACCGGGCGTCTATATTTTGTCACGAGCACAAGATGATAGTTTAATTTAAATACTGAATGATTATTAGATTCAAGAATCAATTATTTCGCCTCCATATCGTGTATTAACACTAAATATTATATTCATATTATCAGCAAAAATCGCAAATTCATCTCCACCTTATAGAAGGTGGAGTCTTCTTTGCGCTTTATTCGATAAATTTAAATTCCAAACGCTGTAAATCTTTTAAGTCCATTTCTCCATACAAATTCAGATATACCAAAAACAACAATTAACCAGAATAGTTGTAGAAAAAGTACGCTAAAAAAATCTAAAAAAGTCGTCCTAGCAAAGAGAAAATTTACAGGCGTATACAACATTAATCTAAAAGGAAGTAGTTCAAAAATTGTTTGAAACTGTTGTGGAAAAAGATTTAATGGCAAAAGTGCTCCAGAAAGTATATTTTCAAGTGTCAAATAGAATGTTATAATCCCAATGTTTTCATGCGTGTAAAAAGAAATCAATCCTATAACATACCAAATTAAAAATCTTAATATACTGCCCAAAAACGCAAGTATTAAAAACAAAATCAGTGTTAGAAAATCTGGAAAAACTCTAGTTACCAACCCCAAAAGTATGTATGCAATTGGAGCAGCAAAAAGAAAGTACACCGTAACTGTTGACGCATATTCCATTAGATTAACAATTCCAAATGGAATATTTCTTGAAAGGTAATTAACTATCTCTCCAGAAAAAATCTTTTCCCTTATTTCACGTGATTTTCTTATAAAAGGATACATTTGAATTAAAAAAAGTGAAACTGTGTAATAACCAAGAACATACGATTTTTCTACCCCAGAAAATGCCTTGTTTTCTAAAATAGATATCCATAGAAAGTAGATCATAAATAATCTTGCAGGATAACCAAAAAGCTTTGTAAACAGCTCTATCCTATTACTAAAAGCTCTTTTCAAATTCAAAATATATGCTTCTTTCATTATATTTAGAATTCTCATCTTTTATCCTCCATAGCTTTCATATCTTTTCATTCCTAGTTTCCATAAAATTTTGAAAATAGCTATCCACATCATAATAGAAAAAACAGCCCCTAATAAAAGCGCCCAAAAAGTTCCAATATAATTCATTTTCAAGGTAACAAAAGCGGGAACAGTTGAAGCATATCCAAAAGGTAAAAGGGTAATCATAAAAACACGAATAAAGAATGGAAATATTGTATGAGGGTAATTTACTAGCATAGCAAGAGAATCGGAAAGCTCATCAATAGCTGAGATTTTCCCAAACCAAAAAGAAACTGTACTTGTAGACATTTGAATCAAGGAATAAATAAAAACAGCAACAAAATTAAAAAGTAGAGCTATAAAAAACGATATAACGTCTAATTTAATTTTGTAAAAATTAATAATGATAATTATCCATATAATTGAAGGAATAGCATTAAAAATATTTTCCAGTCGTATATAAAGTATATTTATTAGCACATACGGTTCTAACGGTTTTGTAAGGTATGTATCTAGTTTTCCTGTATATATAAATTTCCATAATTTTCCTGCAACAGGAAAAAATATCATAGTAAAGATATGAAAAAACTCTGAAAATGCTGTAAACAGGTACATTTGTTCTAATGTCCAACCATTAAAAACCTCTATATTTGTATAAATAATCTTCCAAAATAGTATGTTTACTATAAGAAAAAGGGCATTGCCTAGTACATTAAATAAAGTTGAAATTCTAAAATATAAAAGCCTTCTCAAACTCAGCTCCACACCAATTTTAAATAACTCAAAATTTCTTTTAAGACTTTTCAACAGAATTCCCCCACAAGCCAATTTATAATTTCTTCATAACTCATTTCCTCAATTCTGAAAGACACGACATTTGAATACATTAAAATCTTTCTTTTTATCTCTTCTATTTCCTCTTTATTCTCATACGGAACTTTTATTTTAATACTATTTTTTTCAATCTCTATGGGATATCCAAACAATCTGATATTTTCAACTATAGTTTTAGTTGGTTTTCCTTCAAAATCAATAACAAGGTTCTTGTATCCAAATTTATTTTTTAAATGTTTTGTTTCAATATCTAATTTTAATTTTCCATTATCTAGTAGTAAAATTCTGGTGCAAAAATCTTTTATCACATAGACCCTGGCCAAAGTAAAAAATAGGTTAAATTAGAATATAAAAAAAGGGCTACACCTGCTAAAATTATTTTTGTACCAAAAATAATCTTTATCAAGGAGGTGTAGCCCCTGAAAAATATTCACTTCAATATTATTTTACCACAAAAATTACTCAACAAAATATCTAATCTTGTCTTTGACAAATCTAAAAGAATGTATCTAAGAAAGTATCCTGATCATATCTTTGTTTTAATTTTATCTCTTATGTATTTAACTAATATTCAATCTATGAGAAAACTATATGCTTATCTTTTAGATGGAAGAATAAAAATAAATAATCTACCTTCTAGGCAAACAATACACTATAGATTGAAAAGATTATCAAAAAAGAAAGTGAGTAAGAAACTAAAAAGACTTTTTAGTACACTGCTAGTTATTGACAGTAGTGAAATTAGAGGAAAGAAAAAGAGACTTCATCTATTATATGAAGCAAAGGAAAAAGTGTTATTAGATTTTGAAATAGGAAATAATAAAGAAGTAGAACATGCAGAAGTTATGTTAGAAGATATAGAAGGCTCGATATTGTTGGCAGATAGAGGGTACTGGCAATGGGAGTTTATTGAAAAAATGAAAGAAAAGATGAAGTTATATGTAAGACCTAGGGGAAGAAAAGGGGAAGAATTTATGGAAAGAGAAATAAATAGGTTGATATATAGCAAAAGATGGGAAATAGAATGGTATATAGAAAGACTGAAGCAGAGGATAAAGATGAGAGGAATGAATGAAAGGACGCTAAAGGCACAGATTACATATATGTTACTAGGATAGCAGTTAATAATGCTAATAGACACACTCTCTGCTCATCCTAAGCTGATTAGATTGATTGAAAAATAATTTTTACATTGGCCAGGGTGTCTTTTATCACATAAAATTCATGTGTTATTATAAATACCGTCTTTTCAGATCCAAATGGGTAATTTAACAGGAACTCCTTAAAAGCACTCTTTGCACTTACGTCAAGCCCTATGGTAGGCTCATCAAAGAAAAAGATGGAAGGATCATGAATTGATGCCATAAGTATTTCTGCCTTCATTCTCTCACCAAGAGAAAGTGTTCTAACTATCCTGTTTAATAACTTTTCTATTCCAAAATATTCATCAAAAACTTTTAAACGCTCGTCAAGTTGCTTTTCATTTAATTGATATACAGCTTTATATAATTTTAGGCTATCATAAACGGTAAGTTCTGGAATAAGAAGAGATTTTTGACCAAAAAGAACACCAATGTTTTTTACATACCTTTTTCTATCCGAAAAAGGATCATACCCCATACATTTACAAACCCCCGAAGAAGGCGGTATGATCCCAGTTAATATCTTAAAAAGCGTTGATTTTCCACTACCATTTAAACCCAAAACTGCAACCTTTTCACCTTTAGAAATTGAAAAACTAACGTTTTCCAAAGCTGTGATAGTTTTAAATCGAGGGTTGAATAACCTTACAAAAAAATTTCCCTCTTTATTGTCTGCAATTTTATATGTTCTTGTCAAAGATTCAACCTTTACCAAAGATTACCCCCCCACTTATTAAAAACTATCCAACGTACTCTACATCTTCATCCGGTTCTTCTCCTTCAAGGGCAAATTTTAATGATTCTATAGCAACCTCTATTTGCTTTTCATCAGGTTCAGCTGTAGTAAGTTTCTGAAGCAGTAATCCTGGAAATGACAAAAATCTTAAAAATGGAAATTTATCAAATAACTTTAAAAGTTCATATGAAACAGATGCTACAACAGGTATTAAAACTATTCTAATTACTATTCTTTCAACCCAAGAAAGTGGACGATAAATCCCGAAAATACTAAAAAGAATTATAGCAACTATTAAAAAGATCATCACAAAATTTGTTCCACATCTTGGATGAATGGTTGAATATTTTTTAACATTTTCAACGGTTAATTCTTCTCCGTTTTCATACGCATGAATGGTTTTATGCTCTGAACCGTGATATTGAAATACCCTTTTTACATCTTTCATAAATGAAATTATCCAAACATACAACAAAAACAGTCCGAGTCTTATAAACCCATCCACCAAAGAAAATAAAAATTCATCATCTTTTACCCCCAAAAGACCTGTTAAAAACACCGGCAGTATTACAAACAATCCAATACCAACTACTATTGCTATAAAAATTGAAAAAAATGTTTCAGATTTTTTCATTTCTTCTCCTGTTGCAATCTCTGCAGACCTATCAAGACCTTTTAGACCAAAATACATAGAATAAAAAAGACTAAAAAGTCCCCTTACAAATGGTATTTTCAAAACTTTTTTATTCTTTATCTTTCCAAGTTCTTCTTTTACAATTTCTCCTTTTTCATTTCTTACAGCAATTACAATCTTTTTACCCATCATCAAAACACCTTCAATGATTGCTTGACCTCCAACTTTCATACAATAACCTCCTGTAAACAAAAAAATCGGGGTTATTTCTCCCCGAGAATCTCAAGTATTTTTCTTGCATTTTCATCTTCCAAAATAATTTTAAAAAACTTATACGCGTTATTATCTTCTTCTGAATTTTTACCTAAAAAGTATTGGCGAACCTTTTTAACAAAGTCTTCTCGTTCCTCGCCGCTCATGTTTGCAACATCTTTGACAATATTCAAGAGTCTTTCATCATCCCTACAGCTTTGAGCAATATACTCTAAATCATTCATCCAATAATTATTCCGCCTTCTTTGTTAAATATACTTTAAAAGAAATTCCTGTTCTTGTTTCACCATCGATCTCTACTTCAATAAATCCTGGAACGGCATATAAATCTTTACCTTCTTCTGATAAAAACCTTCTTGCTACTGCCAGAGCTTTTGAAGCTTGATTAACAGCTCCAGCACCTATAGCTTGGATCTCAAGCTTTTCATTCTTGTTTAGAGATCCAACAATAGCACCCGCTACCTTGTTAGGATTAGATTTTGAGCTAACCTTAAGTGTTTCCATAGCTATACCACTCCTCCTTGAACAGATATTAATAGAACTGTTACTAATACGATTATATTTTAACATAAAATTACAAAAATTCAAAATTTTATAAAAATTTATATTCTGATCATATTACAACTTTATTTTTTACCGTAAAATATTGATTTTTCTTCGTTTTTCTTTAGAAATCAAACAACGATGATTGATCTGTTTCAGGTAAGTTATTTAATATCTTCAATTTTTTCATAGTAGTTATATGTGCTTTACTTAATTTTGTCCTTTTTTTCAAATCCTCTATTGAAGTAAATTCCTTTTCTTTTCTTGCTTGAACAATTGAATATGCAACACTATCTCCAACACCTGGAATTCTGTTTAAAGGAATCCTTAGTTTATTATCTTCAATTAAAAATCTTCTGTAATCACTCTGTAATATATCAGGTGGTAAAAATGAAAAACCTCTTAAATACATTTCTAAAGCTGCCTCAAGTACTTTTTCCTCATTCTTTTCCTTTACATCTTTTTTCATTTTTACACTAAGTTCAGTTAATCTCTTTTTTATAGCATTTGGACCTTTTAAAATTGTTTCAATGGAAAATTCATCTCCCTTAATGGAGAAGAACGCTGCATAATATGCAAGTGGAAAATGAACTTTAAAATAAGCAATCCTAAATGCCATACTAACATATGCAACAGCATGAGCCTTAGGGAAAAGATATTTTATCTTTTTACAAGATTCTATAAACCATTCTGGTACATTATGCTCTCTCATCAAATCCTCTTCTTCTTTTGTAATGCCTTTTCCTTTTCTAACTTTCTCCATTATCTTAAAGGCCGTTGATTCTTCAACCCCTGCTTTTATAAGGTAAATCATTATGTCATCACGACAAGAAATAACTTCTGAAAGTGTTGCTTTTCCGGACCTAATTATATCTTGTGCATTATTAAGCCAAACATCGGTACCGTGTGAAAGCCCTGAAATTCTAACAAGCTCTGCAAATGACTTTGGTCTTGTCTCTTTAAGCATTTCCTGGACAAAATCGGTACCAAATTCAGGAATTCCAATAGTACCAATATCCGTTCCTAAATCAGATGCTCTTACTTTTAAAGGTTTTAAAGACGAAAAAATTTCCAACGTTTCCTTATCATCCATAGGAACTGTGGTGGGATCTACTCCAGTATACTCATATAAAAGTTTAATCATTGTAGGATCATCGTGCCCGAGTGCATCAAGTTTTACCAAATCATCATGTATTGATTCATATGCAAAGTGAGTTGTACACATTTCAGAATCCTTCTTGTTTGCTGGATACTGTATTGGAGTAAAATCATATACGGTCATATCCTTTGGAACGATCATTAGACCTCCAGGATGCTGGCCTGTTGTTCTTTTTACCCCTGCAACCTTTTCTGCCAGTCTTACTTGTTCCGCTGTATTTAAAGTTTCATCTTTTAACTCCATATAACTTCTCACATAACCAATTGCACTTCTCTCGGCAATTGTACTGATTGTTCCAGCCCTAAGAACATTATCTTTTCCAAATAACTCAACAATATAGTTGTGGGCCCTTTCTTGATACTCACCTGAAAAGTTTAAATCTATATCCGGGACCTTATCCCCTTTAAAGCCCATAAAAACTTCAAAAGGAATATCTTGACCTGTTTTATTTAATTTTGTTCCACATTTTGGGCACAATTTATCAGGCAAATCATAGCCTGAACCAACTTCCTTTGAAAATTCAAGGTATTTACAGTTTGGACAAATATAGTGCGGCGGAAGTGGATTAACTTCCGTTATACCCATAAGGTATGCAACAAATGAAGAACCAACAGAACCTCTAGAACCAACAACATAACCATCTTCGTTTGCCTTTTTTACTATAAGATGTGCAATTTCATACAAAACCGCATAACCGTTATCAATTATACTTTTAAGTTCTTTTTCAAGCCTTTTTTCAATAACCTCTGGGAGTGGATCACCATAAAGCTCTTTGGCTCTCTTTAGAGATAAATTTCTAACATTCTCTTCTGCACCATCAATTATTGGTGGATGGAGCTTTTTCTTTACCGGTGCAATATCTTCAATCATATCTGCAATTTTATTTGGATTTTCAATAACTATTTCTCTAGCAATTTTTTCGTCCTCAAATATTTCCATTGCCTCTTTTAGTAATTCATCGGTAGTTCTCAGATAAAGCTGTGCATCTTTATCACGTAGATCTTCATCGTGTGGATTGCTTTTTTCTTTCGGCGAAAGTAAAACATGCCTTGCCTTTATATCTTCTGGCTCTAAATAATGAGCGTTATCAACCATTACAACGGGCATTTTTAACCTTTTTGCAAGAAAATAAAGCCTTTTAAATATATCCCTTGCCTGTTCTTTATTTACTGAAACAATAGTACTAAGTGGAAAAATCTCAACATAATCATACTCTTTTAAAAGCTCAATTATCTCTTCATCGGTTGCAGAACCCTTTAATGCTTCAAAAATTTCTCCCTGCTCACAGCCTGTACCAAATATCAACCCTTCTTTATATTCTTTTAAAACATTCTTTGGAACAAAAGGTACATATTTAAAATATTTTACATGTGCGTCTGAAACTAATTTATACAAATTTTTCAATCCTATCTTGTCTTTAACTAAGATAGTTATGTGATTAAATACTCTCTTTGTCCTTATACTTGAAATAGAAGTACCTGCTTTTAGCTTATTTATATCATTTAAACTATTTATTCCCATCTTACCTAATATTTCAACTAATTTACCAAAAAGTTCTGCAGTTACACTTGCATCTTCAAAAGCTCTGTGATGCTTAAATGGTCCAAGTTTGAAATATTCAACAAGTTTTCCAAGGCCAAAAGACTTAACCTTCCCTTTCAAAACTACCCTGGAAAGTTTCAATGTATCAAGATAAGGCATTATCAAATCTTTATCGTATATTTTTCTGTAAACTTCCCTAATAAATCCATAGTCAAAGTCTGCATTATGTGCAACAAGAACAGTACCTTCTATAAATTCCAAAAATTTTGGAAAAACTTCTTCTATACCTGGTGCATCTTTTAACATATCATTTGTTATTCCAGTAAGTTTTTGGGTAAATTCGTTTATATCTTTGCTTGGTTTTACAAAACTTTTAAAGGTACCAATAATTTTTCCATCTTTGTACTTTACTGCACCAAATTCAATTATCTCATCGAATCGTGCGTTTGTACCTGTTGTTTCAAGGTCGAAGACTGTATAAATGCAATCCTTAATCACATAATCTTTGTCTAAATTCTTTACAATATCTCCAGGTTCATTAAGAAAGTACATTTCAGTTCCAAATATGGGTTTTATCTCGTTGGATTTAGCTTCTTCATATAAATATGGTATAGATTGCACATTTCCATGATCCGTTATAGCTACTGCCTTCCAACCCCATTCTTTTGCTCTTTTTACAAATTCCTTTATGTCTATAATTGCATCTAAATCACTCATTTTTGAATGAACATGCAAGGGCACTCTCTTTTCTTGTGATAAATCTTTTCTCTCAATTGGCTCTGGATCTTCGTAAATTTCTTTAACAGAAAAATAAAACTCCCCATTTCTATCAACACTCATCGACCCCTTAAAATAATACCAATTATTTACGGAAACCAAGGTCTCTATTTTATCTACATTCTCAAATACTTTTGCAAGTATGGAATCTTTGTTATCTGTAACATATATACTTAACACCGGATACCCATATTCAGATTTTTCAATTTTAAACACCTTTCCTCTTAAGAAAACTCCTTTTGCATTCATTGAAATAGTTGATGGAAAATAATATTTTATTTTTCCACCTTCAAATGTTTTCAAAGAACTTTCTACTTTTGGAGGAGTAAAACTTATTTCCTCTTCAATTATTTCTACTCTAACATTCTTTTTAGTTAGACTTTCAATTCTTTTTAATTTACTTTCTATTTTTTTAGCTGCAAATTCACCAAAAGCTTTAATAACTATTTCATCTTCAAGAAATTCCACATCTTTTACATAAGGAGCATTACCATTAAGCATGTTCAAAATTTTCTCTTTATTCATCTCAGGCAAACTATATTCTAAAAACACATCAACTCCAAAAAACATCTTCAACTTCTCGCTTAAAATTTCTAAATCTCCAATCGCTTCATTTAAATAAAAAGTAAGAGATTGAGATTTTGTATCATATACTATTTTTACAATCTCACCGGAAAGTTCCAGATTAAAGTATTCTGAAAGTTTCGTAATAGGGATATTTAAATTTGGAAAAACATATTTCATTTTTTATCCTCCCTATGCTCTTATTTCAACTGCAAGACACCAAGCAACTGCTAATGCATCGGCAGCATCATCGGGCTTTGGGATATCATTTAAATTTAAAAGCATTTTAACCATCTTTTGAACTTGTTTTTTATCTGCTCTCCCGTATCCAGTTACATTATTCTTTACTTGATAAGGCGTAAACTCATACAAAGGAATGTTCCTTTGCGAAGAGGCTAGAAGAATTACTCCACGAGCTTCTCCTACATGGATGGCTGTCTTTACATTTTTGTAGAAAAACAAGCTTTCAATTGCACAAGCATCTGGAGAATATTCTTCCAATAGCTCCACAAATCTATCATATATATACCCCAATCTCTTATACATGGGAACATCTTTTTCAGTGGTTATAACCCCATGCGTGACATGTGAAATTTTGTTTTTATTCTTTTCTAGGATCCCATATCCAAGTATACCATATCCCGGATCAACACCTATTATTCTCAAAGATAAATACCTCCACTTTTTATTTGCTTTTCACTCCAAAATTATATATCAATATGGTTAATAACGGAAAAACACTTGCACTCAAAAACATGAATATTGTGTTATTACCAAATATCGCTGCATAACCACTTGAAAGGAAACTTCCAATCGCCCAAGAAAATCCCATTGAAATACCAGATGCAAGAGCCTTATTATTTGGTAAAAGCTTTTGAGCAGAAACAATGTTAGAAGACATTGTAAAAAAGCTAAAGCCGTCAAACAAGACAAAAGAAACTACCTTTAACCACAAATTAGGTACAAATACAAACAACAGTCCAAATATACCCATTCCTACAAAACCAATAGTATTGGTAAATTTATCATTAGTTTTTTCAAGTACAATTGTACCAAAGAAATTAGTAAAAACTCCAAACATCATTCCAAATGTTAATATTGAACCACCTACTACTAAAGATTTTCCAACTTCATTCATATAAATTGGAATATATGTATGAAATATATCCATAGAAAAACTTCTTGATGCAACTATTAAAAAAATAGGCCAAAGTTTGAATATATCGCCTTTAAAACTTAATTTCTTTGCTTCAACTGGTTTTTCATAGCTAAATATCTTGAGGGAAAGAAGTAAAAGAACCGGAATAAAAAATAAAGTTAAAAAATATAGTTTTTCAATTCCTATTTTTTCTTGATAAAAAGTTATAAAGACTGGTGCTATACCGGCACCTAATGTTCCCGCAACTGAAAATAAAGCAACATGCTTTCCTTTAGAACGCCTTCCTGCAAAGCTAGCACCCAGAGGATGAAACATAGAATTTAAAAGTCTAATGACAACCACAAGAGAAAAAAATAAAATAGCTGATTTTACAATACCCAAAAAAGATACCAAAAACACTTCTAATACAACAATTACTGTTATATAAATACCATCTCTTTTTATTTTATCAAAATACATGCCAAAAAATACTTGGAATATAGAAGTAATACCACCAAGTAAAGCTATAAAGCTTGCAAATGTTTTGTTATCAATTCCTAATTTGTCAATAAAATGAGGTGCAAGAGGTTTTACAAAAGCATTAAAAAAATCTGCAAAAAAGTGAAATATTGCTCCCAACAACTCCATCTTATTTCCCCCTTTACATTATTTAGCTTTACGAATTATCAAGATTATTATACCAATTTTCTTTTTCATTGTCTAAAATAAAAGATTAAAAATTAAAATATTATTTGTACCCAATAACTCTTACATTGTAAAATCAAAAAAATCACAAAAATTAGCATCAACACTAAAAACAAAATTAACTATATTGTTATTATATAGTTAATCAAAAGTAAATTGTAACCATAAGTTAGTTTGTATTATGAACATTTTTAGAGGAATTAAAAAGACGTATATTATGCAATATAATATTATTAAAAATGACTTTTATCATAAAATACTTATTTTACTATTTCTTTAAATCTTGAAAATAAATTTAACCTTATTCTTGTAATATTAATTAAAAATAATATACATTATTTTTTAACCCAGGTTTTTGCGAGTATTAAATTAGCACAATAAAAAATATTAACTTTTTGTAACTAAGTTCTGCATACCCCAAAAATAATACGTTTATTTTTTGATTATTGTAACTTTTATGTTAAGTCACAAAAATTGTCTAACTTTCCGGGGGATCTTTTTATACTTGTTTTTTCGTAAAGCCTCTTAAATAAAAGATTTTACATTTTATTTACTTCAGCTCAAAGGTTTCGTTACTTGTTGGGATTGCTTGTATATATTATAATTATTACGGGGTTTAGAATCTACCTATGAGGAATGAAAACCTTGGTTTATCTTTTACGTACGTAACGACTTTTAACGTTTAGAATCTACCTATGAGGAATGAAAACTTTAGGACATCAAGAAGATAAGAATAGACCAAAAGATATTGTTTAGAATCTACCTATGAGGAATGAAAACAATGCCCATCGTGTTCAGCGTGAAGTATCAAAAGAATTATTAGTTTAGAATCTACCTATGAGGAATGAAAACAGTATAGATCAAATGAAGGCACTTGCATAGTTGTAGGTTGGTTACGTTTAGAATCTACCTATGAGGAATGAAAACTCTATGCCTGCTATAGCTGTTCTAACTATTTTTAATATGCGGGTTTAGAATCTACCTATGAGGAATGAAAACCTTCCTCAGATGATGTATAATCATTGATTTCAACATCAAGTTTAGAATCTACCTATGAGGAATGAAAACAAAACACTTTCCTTCATCATAATAAAAACTAAAAGTTTAGAATCTACCTATGAGGAATGAAAACAATTCTGTTAAAATACTTTTCTTTTCAAAAAGAAGAATGTTAACGTTTAGAATCTACCTATGAGGAATGAAAACATCCTTATGTTTTTTGCAATTCTTGCTTTTTCTTTTTTGGTTTAGAATCTACCTATGAGGAATGAAAACTTTTAATAACCATACTAACACCTCCATAATTTTATTTTTTCTGAGGTTTAGAATCTACCTATGAGGAATGAAAACACATTGGCGGTTTACGAAGAACAGCACATGCCTCCTAAATTGTGGTTTAGAATCTACCTATGAGGAATGAAAACAATGCAATTATAGTTATGACAATAATTGCAAAAACTATGGTTTAGAATCTACCTATGAGGAATGAAAACACTGGTTAAAAACTGTGGCTAATTGCATGCGGTATCACCGTTTAGAATCTACCTATGAGGAATGAAAACCCGATGTTTCATCTTCTGCTACGTTCTCGTCGGATTCAGGTTTAGAATCTACCTATGAGGAATGAAAACCAATCAAAACCGCTCTATCATAATTCACACCATAATACAGGTTTAGAATCTACCTATGAGGAATGAAAACACCCATCTGCCCTTGCCAATTATTATCTTTGCAATTGTAACAGGTTTAGAATCTACCTATGAGGAATGAAAACCTTAATGGTCAAGTAAGTCCTGTTATAAGCGGTTTAATGCAAACGTTTAGAATCTACCTATGAGGAATGAAAACTAAAAGACCTCTTGCCTTACCTTCTTCTAAATCATATGTTTGTTTAGAATCTACCTATGAGGAATGAAAACGATATAAGGAAGATCATATCCCACGTATTTTTTGAATCCTTCTCCGTTTAGAATCTACCTATGAGGAATGAAAACCTATTGTAGTTTCGGCTTCTAAAAATTCCGTTTCGTGCGGTTTAGAATCTACCTATGAAGAATGAAAACAAAACGGATCATCCGCAAGTACGACACATTCTAATAAGTCAGTTTAGAATCTACCTATGAGGAATGAAAACTTCTTTATAAAATGTGGGCTTCTACAATGGTAACAATTTGGTTTAGTTTAGAATCTACCTATGACACCCTGGCCAATGTGAAAATTATTTTTCAATCAATCTAATCATTTTAGGATGAGCAGAGAGCGTGTCTATTAACATTATTAACTGCTGCCCTAGTAACATGTATGTAATCTGTGCCTTTAGCGTCCTTTCATTCATTCCTCTCATCTTTATCCTCTGCTTCAGCCTTTCTATATACCATTCTATTTCCCATCTTTTGCTATATATCAACCTATTTATTTCTCTTTCCATAAATTCTTTCCCTTTTCTTCCCCTAGGTCTTACATATAACTTCATCTTTTCTTTCATTTTTTCAATAAACTCCCATTGCCAGTACCCTCTATCTGCTAACAATATCGAGCCTTCTATATCTTCTAACATAATTTCTGCATGTTCTACTTCTCTATTATTTCCTATCTCAAAATCTAATAACACTTTTTTCTTTGCTTCATATAATAGATGAAGCCTCTTTTTCTTTCCTCTAATTTCACTGCTATCGATGACTAGTAATGTACTAAAAAGTCTTTTTAGTTTCTTACTTACTTTCTTTTTTGATAATCTTTTCAATCTATAGTGTATTGTTTGCCTAGAAGGTAGATTATTTATTTTTATTCTTCCATTCAAAAGATAAGCATATAGTCTTCTCATAGATTGAATATTAGTTAAATACATAAGAGATAAAATCAAAACAAAGATATGATCAGGATACTTTCTTAGATACATTCTTTTAGATTTATCAAAGACAAGATTAGATATTTTGTTGAGTAATTTTTGTGGTAAAATAATATTGAAGTGAATATTTTTCAGGGGCTACACCTCCTTGATAAAGATTATTTTTGGTACAAAAATAATTTTAGCAGGTGTAGCCCTTTTTTTATATTCTAATTTAACCTATTTTTTACTTTGGCCAGGGGCTCTAATTCCCCTTACATAGAGTCCATTTGTGTTAACGTTGAGAAAAATAATATTAACAGAATGTTTTCATAAATAATCATTAAAAATGGTAAAATATCTTAGGTTATAGTCGCCTGGAACGTGTCTTAAACGCCAAAAAAGGCTACATGTTCCAGCGGTTGTTTATTTCAAAAAAACTGAGGAGGTGAACTTTGTGTACGCTATTGTTGAAAGCGGTGGAAAACAGTTTCGTGTTGAACCAGGAAAAGTCTTTTTCACTGAAAGAGTTGTCGGTAAAGGTGAAGGAGAAGAAGTCAAACTTGACAAAGTCCTTATGGTAAAAACAGATGATGGAAAAGTTTTAGTTGGAAAACCATACCTTGACAATGTAGAAATTAAGGGAACTATCGTTGAACACGGCAGAGCAAGAAAAGTTGTAGTTGGAAAATTTAGACCAAGAAAAAACTATAGAAGAATAAAAGGTCACAGACAATGGTACACCGCAATTAAAGTAGAAGAAATCCAAGTAAAATGATTACATGTAAATTTTTTAAAGAAAACGGGTATTTTGAAAAGTTTTTAATAACAGGGCATTCAATGTATGCTCGAAAAGGTAAAGATATAGTTTGTGCAGCGGTAAGTGTTATAGCTCAGCACACAGCAAGATATCTGTTAAAAAATGGAGCATCTGTCAAAATAAAAGATGGATATTTAGATGTAAAAAATATTTCGCACGATAATATTTCCCAAATATTTGTAAACGAATTAATTGATACCTTAAAAGATTTAGAGGAACAATACCCAAAATACCTTAAACTGGAGGTGAGCAATGATGAAAATTAACATACAGCTTTTCGCAAAAAGCAGTACTGCCAAAAATGGACGCGACAGCAATCCTAAATATCTTGGAGTTAAAAGAGGCGATGGCCAAAAGGTTTTAGCTGGCACTATTATTGTTAGACAAAGAGGAACAAAATTCTGGCCAGGTAAAAACGTAGGAATGGGAAGAGATTTTACCTTATTCGCACTCAAAGATGGTGTAGTCAAATTTGAAGTTAGAAACAACAGAAAATACGTAAGCGTATATGAAGAAAAATAAGGGGGGCATTTATGCTTAACGCCAAAAAAGTGGCAATTATAGGGGTGTTTGCTGCACTTGCATTTGTAGTAATGTATATCGAAATACCAATATTCCCAGCAGTCAACTTTTTAAAATATGATCCTAGCGATATTTTAGTACTATTAACTGCTTTTATATATTCTCCAACTGTTGGAGTAATAGTGCTGGCAATAAAAGATATTTTGTTTTTCATATTTAAATCACAAGATATAGTCGGAATTGCTATGAATTTTGCAGCTGGAGCTTTGTTTATCGTTCCTGCGGCAATAATATACGGGAAAAAGAACAGATTCAGAGAAATATTAGGTTACATAATTGGTACTGTCGCTGCAACTGGTGGAATGGCACTTTTGAATATGATAGTAGTTCCATATTATTGGAAAATTCCTTTGGAAGAAGTGTTTAAACTTCTGCCATGGATTATTGGCTTTAATGCAATTAAATTTTCAATAGATTCAGTAATAAATGGAATAATTCATAGACGCGTTAAAAACATTTTAGAACCAGATGAAGCGAGAATATAAGGAGGGAGGAATAACAATGGCAAGAACGTTGCCTATACAAAAAACAACTTTATTAAAGAAAGAAGAAGTAAAAAAAGATTGGTACTTAATAAATGCAGAAGGTCAAACACTTGGTAGACTTGCAACAAGAATTGCTCTTGTTCTTATGGGAAAAAATAAACCAAACTGGACTCCACATGTCGATTGTGGGAATTTTGTCGTTGTAATCAATGCTGACAAAATTAAATTAACTGGTAAGAAATGGGATCAAAAAGTTTACTACAGACACTCTGGATACCCTGGAGGAATTAAAGAATTTACAGCAAGACAACTTCAACAAAGAAATCCAGAAAAACTCATTCAACTTGCTGTTAAAAGAATGCTTCCAAAAACAATTCTTGGAAGAAAAGCATTAAAAAGACTTAAAATATATGCAGGTTCAGAACATCCACATAGCGCACAAAAACCAATCGAATTGAATTTTTAATCAAGGAGGGATGTAGAAAATGGCTGAATACTACATGGGAACTGGAAGAAGGAAAACATCAGTTGCAAGGGTATATCTAAAAGAAGGTAATGGAAAAATTACAGTTAATGATAAAGACTATGAAGACTTAAATGGATATCTTGAAAATTCAGTTTGGACTCTTCATGCCCTTGAACCATTAAAAGTAACTGGTCTTGAAGGTTCTTTTGATCTCTTTATAAGAGTTCAAGGCGGAGGAAAATCTGGACAAGCAGGTGCTATAAGACTTGGTATTGCACGTGCGCTACTTCAATACAACCCTGATCTTAGACCTACATTGAAAGAAAAAGGTCTTCTCACAAGAGACCCAAGAATGGTCGAAAGGAAAAAATACGGTCTTAGAAAAGCAAGACGTGCACCTCAATTCTCCAAACGTTAATATTCCTTATTTGCAATATAACTTCACCGTGGCAGTAAAAATACTGCCACGTTTCCTCGTTTAAAAGAGGTGATTACTTATTCTTAAAGACACTATTGAAGAAATCAAGTCAAAAATTGATATAGTTGAACTTATTTCCCGCTATGTAAGTCTACAAAAAGTGGGAAATAGTTATCGTGGTTTGTGCCCTTTCCACACAGAAACAACACCTTCCTTCTATGTAAATCCATCCTTTAAGACATACCACTGCTTTGGCTGTGGAGCGTCTGGGGATGTGATTAAATTTGTTCAAGAAATTGAAGGTATACCATTCATGGAAGCGTTAAAAAAACTGGCTGATGAGGCAGGAGTTAAAATTGAATACAGCTCATCAAATAGCTTTCAACAGTTATACTTCAATTTTTATAAAGAACTTCATAAAGAATACATGGAAAAGTTATTTGATGAAAAAATTGCTCTTGATTATTTATTTTCAAGAGGTTTTAGTGAAGAAGAAATAAAGGAATATGAGTTTGGTTTTTCACCTATAAATTCTAAAATTCCTCAAAAAATTGCTAAAAAATTAGACATTAAATCCTTGAAAAAATTTGGTTTTTCAAATCACGATCAATTTGAAGGAAGATTAATAATACCAATTAAAAATGAATATTCAAATGTTATAGCATTTGGTGGAAGACTCTTAGGTGAAGGTCAACCAAAATACCTTAACTCATATGAAACAGATCTTTTTAAAAAATCAAAAACCCTCTTTTTACTAGATATTGCAAAAGACAAAATTAAAACTGCAGATTTTGCAATTATTTGTGAAGGCTATTTCGATGCTATTGCATTTCATAGAGCTGATTTTAAAAATGCTGTTGCAACACTTGGAACAGCCTTTACAAAATTTCATGCTTTTTCTATTAAAAAACTTACTCAAAATGTTATTTTAGCCTTTGATACTGATAGTGCTGGAGTAAAAGCAGCTCTTCAAAGTATAAAAATACTTATTTCAATGCAATTTAATGTTATGGTTGCTGGAAAAACAAAAGAAAAAGATCCTGACGAAATTTACAAAACTCAAGGTAGTTCTGGACTATATTCTTTCTTAAAAGAAGCAATACCAGCTGAAGAATTTATCCCTTATGTTTTAAGTAAAAACTATGATTTAAACAACTCAAATGCAATACCTCTCTATACAAGAGAAATAAAAAACTGGGAAAAAATATTCGAAAATTTTCCAGAAAAACTTGAAACATTTAGAAAAACTGCCGAAAAGATATCAAAAACGAGTATAACTGTTTCTGTACCTAAGCCAAAACAAAAAACTAATCTTCCAACCTTAGATGAAATGGTTATATATTTACTTTTAAACAATCCGAAAGTTGATATAGAAATTAACCCAAAAATATTTAATGAACTTACCCAAGAATTCATTAAATCTTTAAAAAATCTTAAGAACTTTTCATTTGAAAAATTGTCCAAAGATTTGCAAAAATATATTGAAAATATATTGAAAAAAATGGAAAAATTTGAAATAAATGAAGAATATATAAACACAGTAAAGAAAAAAATTGAAGAAAAAACTTTAGAAAAAAGGATAGAAGAAATAGATAAATATTTAAATTCTGCAACAGATGAAGAAAAAAGGGTGCTTTTACAAACAAGAATGGAACTTGTTAGAAAGCTCAAAAAACTTGGGAGGTGAACTCCTGATGGCAAAGAAAAAAACTGTAGATTCTTTAGATTCAAAAATTGAAAAACTCATAGCTATAGGAAAAGAAAAAGGCTTTGTTACGTATGAAGATATTGACAAGATGTTCCCGCCAGAAAAGGCAGATGAGTTTGATGGAAATGTATTAGAAAAAGTCTATGAAGAGCTTGAAAAAAATAATGTTGCAATTACTGAAGAAAGTACAAACGATGGAATTGAAGATGTAACTTTGGAAGATTTTTTAGAGGAATCTCCAAAGTTTTATGACAATATGGCAACTAAAGACTTAATAAAGATGTATTTAAAAGACATTGGAAAGATTCCACTTTTAAGTCAGTCGATGGAAAGAGAACTTGCAAGACGTGCACAACTTGGAGATGAGAGGGCAAAGCAAAAATTGGTAGAATCTAATCTAAGGCTCGTTGTAAGTATAGCTAAAAGATATGTTGGAAAAGGTCTTTCATTCTTAGACCTTATACAAGAAGGTAATGTTGGTCTTTTAAAGGCCGTTGAAAAATTTGATTGGAAAAAAGGTTATAAATTCTCAACTTATGCAACATGGTGGATCCGTCAAGCAATTACTCGTGCAATAGCGGATCAGGCAAGAACTATAAGGGTTCCAGTACATATGGTAGAAACAATAAATAAAGTTCAGAAAATAATGAGAGAGTATTATCAAGAACATGGAACAGAAATACCAATTGAAGAACTTGCAAAATTAATCGGAAAACCTGTAGAAAAAGTCGAGGAAATTCTACAAGCAGCAAAAGAAACAACTTCTCTTGAGGCACCAGTTGGTGAAGACGATGATTCAACTGTAGGAGACTTTATCGCAGATGAAACGATCGCTTCACCAAAGAAAGAAGCAATGAGAATGTTAATACGTGAAGAAGTAGATAAAGTTCTTGAAACATTAAATGATAGAGAAAAGTTGGTTCTTAAAATGAGGTATGGTCTTATAGATGGAAAAGCAAAAACCCTTGAAGAAGTAGGACAATATTTTAATGTTACAAGAGAAAGAATTAGACAAATAGAAGTTAAAGCTTTAAGAAAACTAAGACATCCTTCAAGAAGTAGATATTTAAAGCTTTTATTCAAAATGCTTGACGAATCATAAAAATTTACCGCACATATTGTGCGGTAATTTATTAGGGTGATACCGTTATGATAAAAATAGCCTTTAGAAACTTCTTTTCAAATTTTAAACTCTCTTTGCTTGTAATACTTGGAAGTATGATAGCAACAATGTTGGTTGTTGGAGCTCTTTCATTGAACGATTCTGTTGATAGCTGGTTCAATTCTAAATTAAGAAATAATTTTGGAAATATAGACATTATTGCAAAAGATAAAAGTGATACATTCTTTTTTCCAAAAACACTAAATGTAGAACAAGTAGAAAAATATCTTAATAAATATAAAAATGAGGGCGTTGTAAAAGATTTCGTCTTTACCTATCTAGTGTCTTCAAGAATAAAGCATAATGGCAATTTTTATGATATTTTTGCCATAGGTTATGATGAAAAAATAAAGGAATTTTCAAAAAAAGATATAGATGGAATCATTTTATCTAGCGACCTTGCAAAAACTCTAAACATAAAGCAAGGCGACACAATAACGATCATAACTCCAAGTGGAAGTAAAGAATTAAAAATTGATCACATTGGACTTGAAGAATTTAACTTCCGTGGTGAAACTGGTATGACAAATGGTAGTATTTTTATTCCAAAAGACTTGATGCTGAATCTAAGAATGTACACATATAATGCTCCAAATACTGTCTTTATATCATTAAATCTTGATTTAAAAAAGCATCTAGAGTTTTCTGAAAAGCTCTCTAAAGACCTTGATCTAAGAACAACTCCAACCAAATATAACTTGAAATACTCACCATTAAACAAAGTTATAGGCTACCTATTTCTTGGATTTAGTGGTTTTTCTATACTAAGCAGCTTTTTATTCATATCAAACTTTTTCGGTGTACTTGCTGAAGATCGAAGAAAAACACTTGGGACTTTACGAGCATTGGGACTTTCAAAGAAAAAAAGTGGTATTATCCTTTTTTTGGAAGGATTAATGTATATAATCTCTTCTTCAATTGTTGGAGCACTACTTGGAATTATTTTTGGTAGGTACCTGCTCTCTTTTGTAAATAACCTTCCAAATATTGCATCATCAGACACAACTATTGCTGAAAAAATTCCATACGTGATAACATATAAATCAATTTTTCTTGGGATTTTAATTTCAATTATTTTACCAGTAACATTATTAATTACTAGAAGCATTTCATTTTCTAAAATTCCACCAGTTGTTCTTCTCTCAGAAGAACAAATACTACCTAAAAAAAGATGGTTGTTTATATTAGCATTTTTAATCGTTGTAGCTTTCTTTTTTATTAATCCACTTTATTCACTGTCTGTGCTAATAATCTTAATATCTATCTTCTTTAAAAAAAGTTATGTGCAACTTCTTGCGGGAGTCCTTTCCATTCTCACAATTTACAACAAAATAGGAACAGGAGAAAGATGGGATTATCTTGCAAGATCAGGAATATTTTTAGCAGCAAGTGTAGTAATAATATTTTCTATTCTTCCTTTAATAAAAAACGTTATTAGAAAATTCTATAGTCTTTCAAATATACTTGCAATTTCATACATTGAAAAACAAAAAATGAGAAACTATATAATCTTTTTTGTATATGCAATAATAACTCTTGTAATACTTTTAACAGCTGTTATTCCAAGTAGCGTTTTTAATTACGTTGACAAAAAACTTGATAGTGGAATTGTAGGATATAACTTTTTGATTATAGAAAACCCATTAAAAAGCTTTTTTAAAAGTGATTACTACGAAACAGATGAAAATTTTAAATCAATGTTTGAAAACCTTGTAAAAATACAACTTGTAAACGCAAAATTTGATAATAAAACTCTTGCAATTATACTTGCAAGGAAAGGAATCGAAAAATCTTTAAAAATTGAAAATGTAAAAGTTAATAATTTGTCGTCAAAAGAAGGAATAGCAAATAAAGAAATCTTTTCTAAGGATTCAACCTATACTTTTTTGATAAAAGGAATACTACCAGGTATAAGTGCCAGATTTTACGAAAACTTTAAAGTTGTCGATACTTTTGATCCTAAAAATGTTATAGTCCCATTCGATGGAATATTTGTTTACGATAAAAAGGTATCTGGTGCCCTGCAAGGATATGCCGGGGTTGTAAAAGAAAAGTACGTAAATCAAGCTAAAAATACAGTATATGAAAAATTCGATGCCCCATTATATGTTACTGAAGAGCTTAATAAAGTATTCTTGAGTATAAAATACTTTATAAATGTCGCCGTGCAACTATTTTATTTTGGTTTTATAAGCGGCTTTTCTGGACTTACGATTCTTAGCCTAAAAAATGTATATGAAAGGAAAAGAATAATTGGATCCCTAAAAGCTTTGGGAGTAAACAGAAAGACTGTATTTTCCTTCTTTATTACCGAAGCATTTTTAATAGTTACTATTGCTATATTAACAGCAATAATTACAACATTCTTCATTACCATGGATTTAACTACTATGATCTCAAGTGAATTACCCGATTTTTCAATAACTATCCCATGGATCCAAATAATCGAAATAATTGCAGGTATTTACTTAATTACAGGTATATTTACAATTTATCCTGCAAACCTTGCACAAAAAATAAGTCCTGCAGAAGCTATAAGGGTTTTTGATTAATGAAACACATTTTTTACATTAAAAAAATTGACACAGTAAAAACAAAAGTGTAAAATATAGTTTGTGTCAGAGTAGATAATTAATAATATTAAATAGAAGAAAGGGGAGGAGCAAAATGGCAAAATGTCAAATTTGCGGAAAAGGACCCGTTTCCGGAAAGAACGTATCTCATTCAAACAGAAGAACAAATAGATGGTTCAGACCAAACTTACAAAAAGTAAGAGTCTTAAGAGAAGATGGAACAGTAAAAAGAATGTGGGTTTGTACCGACTGTCTAAGTGCAGGAAAGGTAAAAAGATACGTCAGCAAATCAGTCGAAGCATAATGAAGCGGGGGGACCCGCTTTGTTTTTTTTGTATAGATTAGTTTTAACCATTATATTTATTATTTCAACACTAATTGTTGCCTACCTTTTGACTCTCCCCATTAATATTATCCCCGTATTATTAATCACTTTATCATACTCAGCTATATTAGTGCTTTTTTTAGAAGCAATAACTTATAAGTTTGAAATAGATGATAAATTCATTATATTTAAAAGCATACTTTATAAAAAAAGATTTGAGATAAGTAAAATAGAATCTTTTCAGATTTCATTTTTTTGTGTTAAAATAAGGTCTGAAGGAAAAAAATACACATTTTTACCATTGGGGGGATGGGTACGGAAAGTAGAAGAACGTTTGCGGAAATAAATATAAATAACTATATTGATAATCTTAAATACTTTCAAAAAAAATGTAGTCCAGCAAAGGTAATGCCCGTTATAAAAGCTAACGCCTACGGGCACGGTGCAGTAATGTTAGCAAAAGCTGCAGAAAAAATGGGGATTGATTATCTTGCAGTTGCATTTTTGGAAGAAGCATTAGTTTTAAGAAAAAATAGGATCAATACCAATATTCTCGTTTTTAACTATCTGGACAAAGACTTTGTTCCACTTGCAGCTGATAATAACATTACAATTACAATAATTTCAAATGAGCAGGTTGAAGAATACAAAAATTTAATCAAAAAGCCAAAGGTTCATATAAATATAGATACCGGTATGAATAGAGTTGGAATTAAGCCAAAAGATGCTATGAAAATATACGAAAAATTAATTTCATATGGCTTTGAAGTTGAAGGTGCATACACACATTTTGCCGTAGCAGATTCTTTAAAGAAAGAAGATATTGAATTTACAAAAAAACAATATGAAAAATTTTTAGAAGTTGATTTACCTGTTAAAATAAGGCACACAAATAACAGTGCTGCCTCTTTATCGGGAATCATATCTTGTGGTGATTATGTAAGAATAGGTATTGCAAGTTATGGCTTAATGCCAAGCAATCAAGTAAAAGATGAAAATTTAAAACCAGTTTTGACCTGGAAAAGTGTTGTATCTCACGTAAAAACGCTAAAAAAAGGAGAAAGTGTGAGCTATGGAAGAACATTTACTGCACCTTATGATATGAAAGTAGCAACTATACCCGTAGGATATGCAGATGGATACTGGAGACATCTTTCAAATAATGGGGAAGTACTGATAAACGGAAAAAGAAGAAAAATTTTGGGAAGGGTTTGTATGGATCAATTTGTTGTAGAAGCAGATGATGAGGTTAAAATAGGCGATGAAGTAATTCTAATTGGAAGACAGGGAAATGAATTTATCAGCGCAGAAGAAATAGCCGATAAGGTTGGAAGCATAAACTATGAGGTTACCTGCAGAATTTCAGAAAGGGTGCCTAGAATTTACAAAGGGGTGGAATTTTGAAGTTACCTAAAGAATTGCTCGAAAAATTTAGAGAACCTTATATCTCAGAACTTGAAAATTATATAAACTCAGAAGTTGAAACAATAGTAAAGGTAAAAAGTAAAAGACTTTTAGAAACCAAAAATGGACAAAAATATTTACTTTTAACCTTTGAAGACAAAACAGGCATACTTAGGGCCATTGACTGGTTTAATGCAGAAAAAAATGATGCCAAAATAAACGTTGGAAATGTTGTAAGAACACAAGGAAAGGTAGTAATATACGATGGAAGAATACAATTAAACATTTTGGAAGATTCAAATATCATTGTTCTTAACGAAGATGAATACAACATTGAGAGGTTTGTATCAGAATCCAAGATGTCCTCAGAAAGTGCAAAAACTAAGATTAATTATTTTATTGATTCAATAAAAAACGATACTCTAAAAAAATTACTAATAGAAATATTTAAAAATGATGAAAAATTATCAGAAGCATTTATGAATGCGCCTGCAGGGCTTAGAGTTCACCACAATTATGTAGGTGGCCTTGCAGAGCATAGTGTAACAGTTGCTAGTATATGTGAAAATGTAGCAAAAATCTACACATGGCTTGATAGAGACCTTCTAATAACCGGTGCTTTATTGCATGACATTGGAAAAATATACGACTATGAAATATCCTCACATGGTATTGAGCTAACACAAAAAGGAGAATTAATTGGTCACATCGTAAGTGGATTTGATATAGTAAAGGAAAAATTGAATAAAATAAATGCTAGCAGTGAGCTTTCAGAAAAGCTACTACATATGATACTCTCTCACCACGGTGAGCTTGAATGGGGCTCTCCTGTTCTACCAAAAACTCCAGAAGCATATGTACTACATATGATTGAAAACATGGATTCAAAATTGAACAGGATGTATAACATCAAAGAAAGAGAACTTGAAATAAATCCAGAAAAAACCTGGAGTGATTTTGATCCAAGTCTTGGAAGAAGAATCTTATTAAAACACGATGAGAGGGGTTAATATGTCCAAAAAAAAGAAAGTGATCATAGTAGAATCACCAGCAAAAGCTAAAACTATTGAAAAAATTCTTGGAGATGAATATAAAGTTATATCTTCAAAAGGGCACGTTAGAGATCTACCTCAAAAGAAATTTGGTGTGGACTTAAATAATTTTGAACCAGAATTTGAAATAATTCCTGGCAAAGAAAACGTAATTGAAAGTATAAAGAAAGAAATAAAAGGAAAAGAAGTGCTTCTTGCATCAGATATGGATAGAGAAGGAGAAGCTATTGCTTGGCACCTTTCACAAATCTTTAACCTTAAAGGAAAAAATAGAATAGTATTTACCGAAATCACTCCAAATACCATTAAAAAATCTGTGGAGACACCCAGAGAAATAGATATAAAAAAGGTTAACGCGCAGCTTGCAAGAAGAATTTTAGATAGAATTGTTGGCTACAAAATAAGTCCATTACTATGGAAAATAATTAAAGGAGCTATGAGCGCTGGAAGAGTTCAATCTGCCGCGTTGAAAATAATTTGTGATAGGGAAAGAGAAAGATTCTTATTTAAACCAAAGGAATTCTACAAAGTATCTATTAATGTTAAAAAAGTTAAAGCAAATCTTTGGAGCATTAACGGGAAAAAGATCAAACAGGAAAATATAACAAAAGAAATTGCAGAAGATATTAAAAGCAATGTAAAACAGGTAACACTTTCAGATATAGTCGAAAAAGAAAGAAAGAAATCTCCTCCAAATCCATACATTACAAGTACACTGCAACAAGATGCAGCAACAAAGTTAGGTTTCCCTGTTTCAAAAACAATGAAAATTGCACAAGCATTGTACGAAGGTATTGACACAAAAGACGGTCATCTTGCTTTTATTACATACATGAGAACTGATTCAACCCGTGTATCAGAAGAAGCAAAACAAATGGCTCAAGAATTTATAGAAAAAAACTTTGGTAAAGAATATATTGGCGGCTCAAAAAAGAAAAAGAAAACCTCAAAAAATGTTCAAGATGCACATGAATGTATAAGGCCTGTTAATCCAGAAATAACTCCAGATATTGCGAAATCTTTACTATCCAGTGATTACTATAAGTTATACAAACTAATATGGGAAAGATTTATGGCATCACAAATGAAAGAATCAAAATATAAAGAAAGAACATATATTTTTCAAAGTGAAAAATATGAATTTAGAACAACATATTCTCATCTAATCTTTGATGGTTTTGAAAAAATATATAACTCTTCAAGCAAGGAAAAAGAAAAAATAGAGCTTGAAAAAGGAAAAACATATAAAGTATCAAAAGTAAATATTGAAAAAGATACTACAAAACCTCCTGCAAGGTTTACAGAAGCAAGTTTAGTAAAAACTTTAGAAGCAGAAGGAATTGGAAGACCAAGCACTTATGCAACTATAATTTCTACACTTCTTGCAAGAAAATACGTAAAAAAAGAAAAGAAAGAGCTTATTCCTACATTACTCGGATTTACCGTAGAGGACTTTTTGACAAAAAGATTCCCAGAAATTGTTGACAAAAAGTTTACCGCCTTAATGGAAGAAGAATTAGATAAGGTGGAATCAGGAGAAAAAGAATGGAAAGAAGTATTAGATAAGTTTTACTCTGAATTTTCAAAATACCTTTCAACTGCACAAAAAGAGTTTTACACTATTGATTATGAAACAGACTTACCTTGTCAAGATTGTAAAGAAGAAAATTACAAATTAAAAATTGGAAAGTATGGATTATATTTAAATTGTGAAAAATGCAAAACAAATAAAAGTATAGATAATACAATAAATGCGGTTCTAATAGAAAATAAAATGTTCATTGCACAGGCACTTGAAAATCATGCAAATGAAACCGTTTCAGAAAATTCATGCCCAAAATGTGGTGGTCATCTAGTCAGAAAAAAAGGTAGATATGGATACTACTTCAAATGTGATAATTGTGATTTTACAGTTTCAGGATATAAAATAGCCCAGGCAAAATGTCCAAAATGTGGTTCATTGGTAGTTATGAGAAGAAGTAAAAACGGTAAAACATATTGGACATGTACTAATTCAGATTGTGATTTTATGTCTTGGACAGAGCCTAAAAATGAAGAATAAAAAATTTTTTCTTTAAGAAATTCTCTCGTGTAGAGAGAATTTCTTTTTACTTAATTAACAAATGAGAGGTGTATAAAGTGCTAAGAGTTTTCTTAGAATTTGTAAAAATAGGATTTATAGCATTCGGTGGTGGTTGGTCAATTATTGGGATAATTAAAGATGCTGTTCTCTCCAATAATTGGTTAACTCCCGAACAATTCAAAGAAATACTTTCAATATCTCAAATGACACCGGGACCTGTAATGCTCAATACAGCAACGTACGTTGGGCTAAAAATGTACGGAATAACAGGTGCTATTTTAAATTCTATTGCAGTGCTTATTGCACCTATTACATTTACAACACTATTTTTTATAGTCCGTGATAGACTTCCAAAAGAATTTATAACAGCACTTAAATTTGGTGTTATTTTTTTGATCTCACTTACCTTCATATCGCTGCTTACAAACATAAGCAGTTTCTATCAAATTTTAATATCTATAGTTGCATTTCTTTTATTTACAAAGACTAAAATAGATCCAATATACGTGATTTTTATCTCTGGAATTATAGGTTTCTTCTTGTTCTAGTTTTCACAATATTCCAAATACTTTTCAGCTAATAGTAGAAATATATATTTAAACAACATATCTGTATTTGTGATATAATATATTATGTACATATATATTTTTCACATGTGAATTATATAACTTTATTGGAGGTGACCTTATGAAATACGATATTATTGTAATTGGAGGAAGCGCAGCTGGATTGGTGGCAGCTTTAACATCTAGGAAACTTTACAAAGATAAGAAAATTCTTGTTGTAAAAAAGCTTGAAAAAGAACTTGTTCCCTGCGGAATACCTTATATATTCCATACTCTCGGAAAAGTAGAAAACGATTACATGGGTATAGAAGATAAATTCAAGGCAAATGGTATTGATTTATTAATTGATGAAGTAGTAGACGGAAACGTTAATGAAAAGAAAATAGTAACAAAAAGTGGAAAAGAATTTGAATATGATAAATTAGTTATTGCTACAGGGTCAACACCATTTGTTATTCCAATCCCAGGAAATGATTTAGAAAACGTATTCTCCATACCAAAAAATTACAAATACTTGGGAGAAGTTCAAGAAAAAGTTAGAAATGCTCAAAATATAGTTATTATAGGTGGAGGATTCATTGGTGTTGAGGTTGCAGATGAAATAAAAAAATCTGGTAAAAATGTAACCCTAATAGAAGCAAAAGATTACCTCTTACCTGCCTCATTTGATGCAGATTTTGGTGAAATAGCAAAACAAGAAATTGAAAGTGACAATGTCAAAGTGCTATTAAGTACAAAAGTTACAAAAATTGAGGGAAATGGAAAAGTAGAAAAAGTCATTTTGGAAAATGGAGAAGAACTACCAGCCGATGTAGTTATTATAGCTACCGGATATAAACCAAATACGGAGCTAGCAAAAAATCTTGGAATCAAAGTTACAGAATTAGGATACATAGAAACTGATGATTATATGAGAACATCAGTAAAAGATGTGTTTGCAGCGGGTGACTGTGTACAACACAAAGATTATTTCACTGGAAAACCTTCAAGATTAATGCTCGCATCCGCAGCTGTTTTTGATGCAAGAATTGCAGCATCAAATCTTTACAAATTAAGACTTCTAAGGACAAATAAAGGCTCACTAAATGCTTATTCAACTGTAATTGGTGGAAAAACATTTGCTTCTGCTGGTATAACGGAAACTGTTGCAAAAGAGGAAGGTTTTGACGTTGTAGTTGGTAGAGCAGAAGTTGTTGATAGACATCCAGGCAAATTTGCAGACGCTTCAAAAATTACAATGAAATTAATCTTTTCAAAGGAATGTGGATTGCTACTAGGAGCACAAATTGTTGGTGGAAAGAGTGTAGGAGAAATAATAAACATTATAAGTCTTGCAATTCAAAAAGATGTTAATATAAAAGACTTACTTACCATGCAAATTGGTACACATCCGCTACTAACCGCTGCTCCAACTGTTTATCCTCTTGCAATTGCAGCTGAAGATGCCTTATCAAAAATGTAAAAAATAAATATCCCAGTAGCTTTTAGCTACTGGGATTATTTTAATTTTATTATATCTTTTCTGAAAGCTCTAATGCTTCTTGAGCAGCATCAATTATCTGGCCAACCTTCATAGCATCTCCAACTAAATAAACGTTATCAAATTGCGAAGATAATTCTTCATATATTTTGTTTTCAGGTTTTGTTCCAGCTGTTATCACAATATCATCAAATTGACCTAATGAAATTTCTTTTCCATCTTTTTCAACAATTACCTCTTTGTCTTTTACTTCTTTAACTAATGTGTTTGTATATACATCAATTTTAGGTGCATAATTTTTTTGGAACAACTTACTTGCAACGATTTCCATACCTCTTCCAATTGAATCTAAGGCTTCAACTACAGTCACTTTTTTTCCTTCTTTGACCAGCGCTTCTGCAACTTCTAAACCTATTAATCCTCCGCCTATTATTAATACTTTTTCCCCTGTTACTTTTTTACCTTCAAAAAAGTCAAAACCAGTAATATAATTTTCAAGTCCCTTTATTGGAGGAACAAATGGTTTTGCACCAGTTGCTACAATAATAGCATCAAACTTTTCCTTTTTAAATGTCTCTACAGAAACTTCAGTATTCAACTTTATATTCAATTCTTTCTCTGCCTTTCTAATCAAATCATCCAAAGTATCTTTCATAGAAAGCTTTCCTGGCGCTCTATACGCTAATACCCATTGTCCTCCCAAATAATTGTTTTTTTCAAAAAGGGTCACATTGTATCCTTTTTTCTTTAAATATAATCCTGTAAATAATCCTGCAGGACCTCCTCCAACAATTGCAACTTTCTTCTTTGATGTCGCTTTTCCATTAAATTCAACGTGAACCTCTGGGTTTGCAATACAACCTACTGGTTTTCCTGCTTTTACATTTCCAAGACATCCTTGAAGACAACTTCCACACCTAATATAGTCATCTGAATTAGAAATTATTTTCTTTGGAAATTCAGGATCTACAATCAATTGTCTTCCTAAAACAACACCGTCAACAACCTTTTCTTCAACCAAATATTTATATCTTTCATTCTTGTACATTCTTCCTGCTGCAATAATAGGTAGTGATGTTAATTTTCTTATCTCTCTTAATTTCTCGTCCATAACATCCAATGGAAGCGACATGTGATTGTAATACCATGGAGCAGAATCACATGCATTTCCCCATCCAACATGGACAGCTGAAACACCAAATTCTTCTGCCAATGCTAGTATCTTTGATAAATCTTCGTTTGTAATACCGCCCTCGACAAATTCGCTCCCCGAAATTCTAATAAATATTGGTATTTCAATGACCTTTGTTATTTCAATAAGTAAATCTCTTGCAAATTTAAGTTTGTCTTTTCCATATTCATCTGTTCTTTTATTTAATCTTTCTGAATAAAATTGATGAACGAGGTATCCATGACCAAATTGAATTTCAATTCCATCTACTCCAGCTTTTTGAGCTCTCAATGCATTTTCTTTAAATGCATTGATTATTTCATCTATTTGCTGAACAGTTAATTCCTCTGGAATTTGCCCTGTAGATGGACATTTTATTGATGAAGGTGCAAGAACTTCACCTGACGCCTTTGGATTAGCCGCTCTTCCTGCATGATTTAAGTGAACAATAAGTTTTGTTTCATATTTATGTAATGTATCTACTAATTTTTTTAATCCCTCAATATGTTCATCTGTATTTAACATAGTTTGCTTTGGATGCTCTTTCCCTGAAGGAAGTACAGCAATCGGCTCTAAAATTATTGTTCCTACTCCACCTTTAGCCCTTTTTTCATAATATCTAATTTGTTCATCAGTAATAAATCCTGTCTTTGGCGTAGCCAATGCAGTTTTAATAGGAGCCATAAAAATATGATTTTTTGCTTCAAAATTTCCAAAGTTCATGAGCAACCACTCCCCTTATCTTTTTTCAAAATCCTCTATTTCTTCCAAAACCTCTTCCCATTCCTCTTCCCATGCCACGACCAAATCCACCACGTCCCCCTCCCATTCCACGCAAGGAAGGATTTTCATAATTTGGCCTTATAGCATTTTTTGGACATTTTTCCATACACAAACCACATCTTGTACAAATATCATTGTTTATATAAGGATAACCATCATCTTTTAGCGTTATAGCCCCTTCAACTGGACACACATTTACACATACCTTACATTTAATACAATCGCTTTCCTTTACCCAGGGCATGTAATCACCTCCAAAGAAAAAACAACTATTTTTCTTCACCTAATAGTGCCTTTACTTCTTCTAATGCTTCATCTACAGTTCTGCTTTCAACTAAAATAGGTTTATACCCTAATTTTTTTAATTGAATCATAGAGCCTTTTCCCATTGAATTCCCAACCCAAACTTTACAATGCCCCAAAAACTCTAGAATCTCATCAACTTTAGCGTGCATATGAGTTTCAGCATAAGGATTTTTTATCTCCTCAATTTTTTTAAAGTTTTCTCCATCAAATTCATATACAACATATATGTGAGAATGTCCAAAATGTTCATCATTTATTCGTTTTCCATCTATAGTACCGAATGCTACTTTCATACTAGTCTCACTCCTTAATGAGTTGCATTTTCTACTTTCTCCAATTTTCCATTTTTATAATTTTCAATTATATTTGCCAATGTATCCTTTTTTGTCAAATATACTTCAATCCCTGCTGCTTTTAATACTTCAAAAGCGTTTTTTCCAACACTTTCCAAAATTAATACGTTTACACCTTTTTCAGCAAGCATTTGAGAAACTTTTGGCCCCATTCCATGTGCCTCATTCGCCGTATTTTCTATAATCTCTACGATCTCACCTTTATCTAAGTCATAAATTACAAAAAGTTCTGCCCTTGCAAATCTATCGTTGCTTAATGAGTCTAATGTTTTACCTTGTGATGGTATGGCTATTTTCATTCTAACACCTCCTGTTTTATTTAAGTTTTTCCATTACTTTCTCAAATATTTCCTTTATAGCCTTCCCAGCTATGCTATTTTCATACAATACTATTGGTTTCATTTCAAGATTAGACTTTTCAACCAATTCATCAAACGGTATTTTCCCTAAAATTTCAATATTATCACTCAAACAGTAATTTTCTATTTGCTTACTTACATCAGGATTTAAATCGTATTTATTTATAACTACACCAAACTCTCTTCTAAAATGCCTGACAGTCTCAACAATTCTTTTTAAATCATGTAGTCCTGAAGAAGTAGGTTCAGTAACTATAACAACATAATTTGTAGCAGTTATAGATGATGTAGCAGGACAACCAATTCCAGGTGCACCATCTATTAAAACAATATCTTTACCTTTTTTTTCCGCCTTTTTCAATGCAAGCTTTCTTACTTCTGCAACTAAACCACCTGAAGTTTCCTCTCCAGGATTTAAATTTGCATGGACAATTTCTTTTTGTTTATCTATAACAGAATAATAATACTCCCCAGAAAGTGCTGTTTCCAAACTAATAGCATTTTGAGGACATGCAATAACACAGGCATTACAACCTTCACACGCATATGGGTCTACTTCATATATATTATTTTCAAAGTTAATGGCTTCAAATCTACAAACTTTCTTACAAATTCCACACTTGTCGCATTTATCTTGATCTATTATAGCCTTTTTCCCACCATAATAGTCATATTTTTCTTCTAATTTACCATTAAACATAAGATTAAGATTTGCTGCATCAACATCACAGTCTGCTAGAACAACAGGACTTAATAGCGCACCAAAAGATGAACTTAATGTTGTTTTACCAGTTCCACCCTTTCCACTAACTATTGCTAACTGTTTCATTTGACCATCCCCTTTATTGTATCAAAAACATTAGCAAACTTTTCTTCCCATTCTGGCAAATATTCTGAAAAAATCTTTCCTTCAGAATATAATTTTGCAATCTCTCTATCAAATGGAATTTTCAATAATATCGGAATGTTCTCTTTCTTTGCATATTCATCAATCAAATTTGTATTTCCAGTATCTCTATTAATAACAATTCCAGCTGGAATCTTCATCTCTTTAACTAAATCAACAGCTAGTGAAAGATCGTGTAACCCAAATGTAGTAGGTTCAGTAACAAGAATTGCAAAATCTATATTTCTTAAACTTTCAACAACTGGACACGAAGTTCCTGGCTGAGAATCTATTAACACTACATCAACATTTTCATCTATGTGTTTCTTTAATTGCCTTATTATTCTAACTCCAGACGGCTCACCTATATTCAAAAGTCCCATTCCAAATTTCAAATTATCATTTATCTTCCCCAATACAATCTTCCCAATACTCTTTGGAACTTCTGTAATAGCATTAACAGGACAAACCATAGAACATGCTCCACAACCATGGCACAAGTTTTTAAATACCACAGTTGCATTTGGAAAGGAGGTAATAGCACCAAACTGACACGCCTTTGCACATTCTCCGCACCTTATACATGCATCATTATCAACCACTGGTAATAATATATCAACACTCTCTTCTTTTTCCACGTTTACATCAAAGAAAAGATGATCATTTGGTTCTTCAACATCGGCATCAAGTAATTGAACTTTATATCTTTTAGAAAGTGTATAGGCCAAATTAGTAGAAACAGTTGTTTTACCAGTTCCACCTTTTCCGCTTAATATTGCTATCTTCATATCCAACCTCCTAACTTAAGTTAAAAGAGGGTTGGATTTCCAACCCTCTTTTAACGTATATTTACCACCAAAACCTTCCAAAACCTCGACCAGCACCTCGACCAAATCCGCCTCGACCATACCCAGCAAATCTTCCGTATCCTCTACCAAAACCTCTGCCATATCCTCTTCCATATCCGTAAAACCAACCAGCTACTGGTCTAAACCAACCGTACCTAGGAGTATAAGGTGCATTTATGTTAGAACATGGTCCCAATCTTCTTCCAACTGGTCCTGTTCCCATTGGTCCTGTACCATCGAAACCTGGCATTACCTGTCACCTCCTTGATAATTATCAATTTCTCTTAATCTTTCCTCTACAAAACGTAATTCTTCCTCAAGGTATCTTTTATAGTCCATTAACATAGCTTTTTCTTCTTCAATTGAGGGCTCATAATAACCATAACCAGCTCCATATCCAAAGCCTCTACCAAAACCACGTCCGTATCCTCTACCAAATCCTCTTCCGTATCCCATTCCTCTACCATATCCACGTCCGTATCCACCGCCATAGAATGGCATATACCTCACCTCCTGTCCAGGTCTTACCATTTTCCATTTTTATTATATGATATTTTTTTATATATGTCAAGTACATATATATACGTAAAAAATAAAATTTTTCCAATAACCAATCTTAAAATTATTTAAAGCCTTTTAAAAACAGATAAAGTAGAAATCTCAACTTTTTATTCACTTTGACCTTCACACCTTTTCTTTAAAAGCTCATATTCCTTCTTTAATTTATCATACTCTTCTTTTGGGACAAAGCCTGTCGATTTAATCAATTCAATTATATCTTTTTTCATATTGTCTTCAAACTCGTTAAAATGTCTGATCACTGCATTTCCGAGTTCTTTTGCAATATCTGCAGGCAAAACTCCTTGATTTACAAGATCAAGAAGTATTTCAATAAAATCATCGGTATTTCCCTTAAATATCTTAATAAATCCCTGGATTAACTTTTCTACCATTTCTTTTTTTAAACTACCAAAAACTCTGCCCTTTATTCTAGCCTTCAAAAAAATTTCCTGGGTAATATCATTACCCAGGTTATCAATAACCTTTACAGCTTCACCATTTTTAACAAAATTTGCAATATCGCTTAAAGTAATGAATTTTTTTATACTTGTATCATATAACTTTCTGTTTTTATATTTTTTAATTATCCTCACTGTATTCCCCCAAAAATCTGGGGGGAGATCCCCCAGAAAGTTTAATAACTAACCTTTACACCGATCATTACTACATTTGTATCGCTATCATCTATTTTACTATATAATCCTCTTGCAAAAAGTGCCGTATAATCATCAAAATTATATGATCCTTCGTACATAACATCAATTTTTTCAGATTTCATGTTATATTTTACCATACCCTTTACACTAAATTCATCCTTTTTATAATCTCCATAAGCCGAGATAGCACTATCATAATACTCAAAATCGTATAATCTTATGTATCCATCAAATCCTATAAGTCCTTGGGTTCCAATTTGATATTCTACGCCAAATACATTTTCTAAAACACTTGGCACTTTCTCCTCTATTTCCACTTCTCCTAATCCTTCAACTGGCAAATTAAATGTACTTTTATTTTCGGATTCAAAACCAGTGTAATTATGAACTATAAAACTGGTTGATGGTATTTGATAAACAAATGATAACGATGCAGTATAAACAAATGGCCATTTAAGATGAACTCCATCTTCTAAAATTTTATCTACAATTAGATAATTTGACTTTTTATAAGTAAACAAAACACCATAATCAACACCGAGTACATTTCCGCTCCAATTTAATGCGTATGCAAAATGATCTGCAAATTTTTGATCTTCAAAAACAGTCGGTAATCCTCCACCTTGCATTGATGCTAAAATTGCCATCTTTGTTTCATCAGGCAAATTTGTTTTTACAGTATAAACATACGAAGCTGGTGTAGAAGATGGTAAACTTTCAAATGTCGAAAAGGTGTAGAGCCCTAAAGTTCCGTAATTTGTTGTGTAAGCATACTTTGCACCTGTAATAGAAAGTTTTTCACCTGATAGGTAACTTCCTATTTTATCGTATACTTTAAAAACTTCAGAATCCACTAGTTTTTCAACAAATTTTCCTACCTTTAAATCTCCAAAATCTGTATATGTTTCAACATATGCTTCATTTACATTTACAACTGCTAAAGGAACAAAAAATGACGCAGTAAAAAACTGTCCATCAAAGTATACATATGAATTATCAAATGTTTGATCAAATCTCAAAGAGGATTTTGTGTAAAATATTCCATCAAACTTTGTATCAGTACTAAACCTTACAGGAATAAATGTTAAACTGTTAGTTTCAAGTGAAAAATCATTTCCATCATAGTATAAATATCCTCCTTCGAATAAAAGAGAATATGAAAATCCAAAACTTGCTAATATCACTAATAAAACTAATATAGTCTTTTTCACAATAAGTCACCCCCTAAAATTTTAATATTGGCTTTGAAATAGTCATAGGTGAAAAGAAACTTTCTGGAATACCTATGTCAAACTCTACATCATTTAAGATAATTTCAGTCTTAGTATTTTCCTTGATGTTGTTTGCCAATATCTTTGTTGGAACATTGTATCCTTGAATATTTTCAATCTTTTCAAAAGTTATAGTTTTATATTTTTCACCTTGCCAGTTAAAAAATTCAATATAGACAGGTATTTTAAGTTCTTTATCTATCTTCATATTCAACTCTTTAAAATCCAATTCTGCATCATTATGAGTAATGTGAAGGTAATAATATTTTTCATCCTCTTTTACAAGTTCTGCTTTATAATTTTTATCACTTACTTTGTAAACAAGTTCTATATCTTTGTATGTAAAATCTGATCCAGCAAATCTATCATTTTTTGCAGCTCCACTTATTCTTTTTGTGGTCCTAAATGCAGGCATGTAAAGATAAATGTTGTCTGCACCTTTTACAAGTAATGTAAGTCTTTTATCAGAAACTGGTTTTTCAAAACGTATAATGGCATACACATCATCTTCACTCTTTTTGTAAAGGTATATAACAAACTGCTTTTCTTTTACTGAACCTTTTTCATCAGTCATCTTCAATGTAAATACTGCTTTTTCATCTTTTACATTCTGATAGTTATCCTTAACCATATCCAATACTTGCTGACCTGTCAATGAAAAAGCAAAAATTGAAAAAACTAGTATTGATACAACTGCCCAAACTTTCCTCATGACTTTCTACCTCCTTTATTCATTAGTAAGAACGCTGATGATAAGAATAATATTGTAATAATTGCACTCAAGAGTAAAGTTATGCCAGTTAATACTCCAAATTGTCTTAGCATCCTAATACTTGAGAAAAAGAACGTAAAGAACCCAAAGGAAACTGCAAGAGCATTAAATAATATTCCCCTTCCACTTGTATAAATTGTTCTCACAATGGCAGTCTTAGAATCTTTTATCCTCCTACTTTCAATCTTGAATCTTGAAATAAAGTGAATTGCATAATCAACTCCTGCACCAATTGCAATAGCAGCAATAGATATCGTTGCGGTATTTAACGGTATGTTAAACATCCCCATAAGTGCAAAATTAAAGAAAACCGTAAAAATAGAAGGTATGATACCAATTATCCCAACTTTGAAAGATCTCATTTGAAGTAAGAGAAGTAAAAATACAACCAAAAGTGTAAGTAACATCGATTGATATTGATTTTTAAATAACAAATCACTAACATAAAGAGCTATCTCCTGTGCTCCAGTATGGACAGCACTATAGGTAGGTTGATCCGATGGGTTATACACACTATCTTCTGCAACAATCTTTAAATATTGTTCCGTGTTTTTGTTATATGGAACATTTAATTGTTCTGCAAAATACATTGCTTTCCATTTTTTGACACTTAAATAAAGTTCATTGTATAATGCATAACCAAAGTCAGGATTATCTTCCATAATTTTTTCAAATTCTTCTTCAGAAAAATCTTTTAAGTTAATAACCTTTCTTAAAACTTCTTCTTTATCATCAACAGTAAAACCATACATTTTTTCTATATGATTAATTGAATTTAATATATCTTCTCTGTGCAGTTTTGAAAGAGTAGAAAAACTCACATTTTTAACAGTTTCATACGACTTCTTTAAATTGCTTGCTTTAACACTTAAAAGATTTGAATAGTATTTAAAATCAACATTATTTGACATTTTAAAGCCCTTTGGAATACTACTTAAAACTTCATCAATTTCTTGCAAAAGTCTTCTTGTTTCACTTTCACTTTCAGTCTTCACTGTTATTTGAATAATTCCTCTATTCAAATCTTTATTTACAACTGAATAAATAGTGTCATTACCAAGCAAGAAAAACCAGAGATTTGAAAGTTCATCTTTAGAAAATGGAATTGAGTAAAAGCCAGTAAATGCTTCACTCAAATCCAAAATTGTATCCACGATTGAAAAAGTATTAACTACTCCGGGAATTTTATTTAATCTTCTTTCAATTTCATTCATCGCAATTAAAGTTGAAGGATCCTTAAAATCTCCCTTTATATCAACAAACAAATAATCACTACCGCCAAAGTTTTTATCCAAAAATTCCTTATCAACTATTATTCTCTCGTTTGGATTTAAGGAATTTACAATATCCATATCAGTTTTGATCCTAAATAAGAAAGGAATACTTACAATTGCAAGGATAATTAGGATAGATATTGTAAGCTTTGGTTTCAAAATCAATTTGGAATGATTTTTATTTTCAACGTGGAAAACAGGTTTTGGATTTATGTAATACAGTAGTGCCGGGACAAAAAAGAGTGCTATAAAGTTACATAACATTACTCCTATACTTGAAAATATTCCCATTATCCAAACAGGTTTTATATCAGCAGTCAAAAGTGAAAGAAATCCAACAGCAGTTGTAAGACCGCTTAAAATAACTGCAAGACCAACATCTGAAATAGTTGAAATTACTCTTTGAGATCTTTCTCCTTTTTCTTCATAGTATTTATTTACAACATGTATAGAATAGGCTGTACCTATGGAAATAAGTGCAACTGGAATAATTGAATTTGCAACTGTTATATTAAAACCAAACAATGCAATTAACCCCATTGTCCAAATTACACTTACAATTACACCTAAAATTGGTAAAATTGCACCTGAAATTTTTCTAAAAGTAACTGAAAGAATAAGTATTACTATAAATATCGAAATTGGAACAAGCCTTAAAATATTTTTTAATGTAATTTCTTTTACCGCTTCGTTAACAGCAGCAACTCCAAAAAAATGTACATCCTTTGGATATTTATTTTCAACAACTTCTTTTAATCTTGAAAAAGTTCCAGATTCTTTTCCGTTCTCAAGAGAAACAAGCATCAAACCAGCTTTTGCATCACTTGAAATAAATTTATCTTTTAAAGTTTTATACTTTAAAAGATAGCTGGGTTCAATATCTCTTGTTTTTAATATTTCAGAAACTGTTGAAACTTCTATTCCATAGTCTGTTTCAACAACTAAAGGAATATTCGTAAGTGAAGTTACATGCTCTACACCTTCAAGTTTCGAAATTTCCTGGGTCAGATTATCAATAACCCTTAAATCGTTAGAAGAATCAATAGAAAATCCAACCATCAACATCGAATTAATACCAAATTCTCTTGCTAGCGAATCATACTTTCGAACCAAAGGATCATCCTTTGGCGGGTATTTGGTAATATCATCTTGAATTTGTAAATCCTTAATCTCATAGCTAAAAAATACGGTTAATAATACCGTGATCAAAACAATCCAAATAGCATTTTTTTGTACAAATCTTCCAAGCTTTTCCAAAATAACACCTCCTTATTATGCATTGCATAATAATAATTTAAACCATATTATATTACAATTAAAGTATCAAAATTGTTAATTTTTATGCACTGCATAATCAACAAAAAAATCTTTCCTAGCAAAAAGAAAAGATTCATTTGTTTATACCTGTATATACAGGTATAAACAAATCTAATTGAAGCTCAATGACTTTGACTTTATGTTAAACAAACTTGTAAAATCAAGTTAACAACCACAATAAAGGGGAGGAGTTTTCATGAAGAAATTTTTAAGTATCATTATTGCATTTTTAACCGTAAGTATTTTATTTTCACAAGTAGAAGTAGTATTTTGGCATGGCCTTTCAAGAGATCCTGATAAAAGCAGCATTGACAAAATCATAGCAGAATTTGAAAAAGAAAATCCGGACATTAAAGTTAAAGTTGTTCTTGTTCCTGCTGCAGAAACCGATTCAACCAAACTTTTAACGGCTGTAGCAGCTGGCACAGGACCAGATCTAGTTTATCTAGATAGATTTACTGTCTCACAAAGGGCTGCTAACAATGTTCTTGAACCCATGGAAGATTATTTAAAAATGGTAGGAATAAATATCGAAGAGATGAAAAAACAATTCTACGATTTTGCCATTGAAGAATGTATTTTCAATGGAAAAATGTGGGCCCTACCATTTGATACCGATGTTAGAATTCTTCTTTACAATAAAAAACTATTAGAAAAAGCCGGTTATTCAAAGCCTCCAAAAACTGTATATGAAATGATAGATGTGGCTGAAAAACTCACCGTTGAAGGGAAACGTGGAAGGTATGAAACTGTAGGTTTTATACCATGGTATGCGCAAGGTTGGCCATATACCTGGATATATGCATTTGAAGGAAAAGTATTTGACAAAAAAACGGGAAAATTTGTATTTGCAACAGATCCAGGTGTTATTGAGGCATACAAATGGCAAAAAGAATGGGCAGATAGATTCGGCTATGAAGCATTGAATGCTTTTGGTTCCTTGCAAATAGGAGATTTAAACCCATTTACAGCGGGAAAACTTGCAATGATCGTCGATGGAAACTGGACCATATCTGGACTGAGAATGTTTGCTCCTAAAGATTTTAAATATGAAATCACTGGTATTCCAACAAAAAGCGGCCAACCAGTTACCTGGGCTGGTGGTTGGAGTCTTGCAATTCCAAAAGGTGCTAAAAATAAAGAAGCTGCTGCAAAGCTTGCATACTTTATTGCTACAAAAGGTCAAGTAATTTACTCAGTTGATACGTTACATCTTCCAACATATAAACCTGCAGTAGACGACTTTCTAAAAAAAGATCCTTCACAAAAAGTTTTTGTGGACTTATTGGATCACGCAAAAACAAGACCTCCTCTTCCAGTCGGCGCACTTTTGTGGGACAAATTAGTTGAAGCAAGGGATTTTGTCTTAACAGGACAAAAATCAGTTGAACAAGCTCTATTAGACGCTCAAAAAGAAGTACAAGAGGAATACGACAGAATAATGCAAAGAGTAGGTGGTAAATAATGAAAAAAATAATTATTATATTATTCTCAATTTTTTCTATAGCTATTTTTTCACAAATTCCTGAAAGTTCATACTGGTATCCTAATGATATTTTAGATTGGTCTCCACAAACAGATCCACAAGCAATTTACAACGTTTCACATGTTCCACTTGCAAGAAGAGTTATAGGAACACCTATTACAGATAGTGCAAGCAAAGACATAAAAATAATGGCTTTATCAATAATGAATCCATCAACCAGTGGAATGCCTTCTCAGGGAAGTAATAACTCTTTTAAAACATACCCTTTCACTTTTTGGCAATATGTAGATTACTTAGTTGCTTGGGCAGGTTCAGCCGGTGAAGGAATTATTGTACCACCAAGTGCAGATGTAATAGATGCAGCCCATAAAAATGGTGTATACGTTCTTGGAACAATCTTTTTCCCTCCTAATGTATATGGTGGAAGAAGAAATTGGGTAGATCAATTACTAAGAAAGGAAAATGGAAAATTCGTCATAGCAGATAAGTTAATTGAAATAACAAAATACTATGGCTTTGATGGCTGGTTTATAAACCAAGAAACAAACGGTTGCAAAGATTCACATGTAAAAGATATGATAGACTTTCTAAATTACATAAAAGAAAGGGCTCCATGGATGAAATTAGTCTGGTACGACTCAATGTCAAATACTGGTGCTATAGAGTGGCAAGGTGAATTAAACGAGAAAAACGTTGTCTTTCTAAAAGACAGTGAAAAGTACATTTCCGATGCAATATTTATAGACTTTAGATGGCAATCACTTAAAAGACCAGAGACTATTGAAAACACATTAAATATTATGAAAAAATACAACATATCTAAGGACAGAGTCTTTGTAGGATTTGACCTTCAAGCAAATGGATACTACACATACTCAAACTGGCCAAAAATTATAGACGAAAATGGAAAATTAAAGGTATCCTTAGGTTTTTATTGTCCAAGTTGGGCTTATTACTCCTCAAAAGAAATTAAAGAATTCTGGGATAAAGAAGAAACCCTTTGGATAGCAGATCATCCTGTTCTACACTACAACTCAAAATCTGAATTCTTCAAAATTCAATGGAACAAAGATTATGAACAATACAAATGGCAATCTCCCGCAAAATACGTTGTAGAAAAATCCCCTGTTACATCTCTTCCATTTATAACATTCTTTAATGCCGGACATGGGTACAAATTCTTTATAGACGGAAAAGTTGCAAAAGATTCCGAATGGAATAATCGAAGTATGATGGATGTATTCCCAACATATAGATGGAAAATAGATGGAAATGATGTGAATATTTCTGTTGATTATTCAGATGCATACTACGGTGGCTCATCACTAAAATTTGAAGGAAAACTCAAAAAAGGACAAGAAACAAATGTAACTTTATACCTTACAGAGTTAAAAATCAACTCTACAACAACTTTAGAAAGTGTAATAAAAGGTATTGGAAATATAAAGGTATCTTTAGTTTTAACTTACAGCGATAACACTTCAAAAGAATTTCCTTTAAAATTCTTCAATGACTGGGTTAAAACAATCTATAACTTAGAAAATAACAAAACTATTTCATCAATTTCTCTCAAAATAATAGCAACAGAAGATACCAGTTACAGCTTTAACTTAGGTATGATAGGTCTTATACCTATCAAAAATTATGATTCACACGCAGGAGATGTGAAAATTGATAATATAGAATTCAAAGAAGGGCTCTATGCACAAATTAATCTGCACTGTGAAAATTCAAAAGCTAAATACTATGAAATATACAGAATTCTTCAAAATGGTGAAAGAAGACTTGTGTGGGTATCCTACAATCCTTACACATATATCACTCAGATCAAAAGAGATGGGAAAGAAAAATTTACCACACTGGAAGTTGTTGGAGTTTCAGAAGGATTTACAAAAAGTACTCCTAAGAAAGTTACATTTCAATGGCCTCCATATCCAAAACCAAAAGCAAACTTTGAAGTAAGCAATACTATTATACTCCCCGAAAGTACTGTAACATTCAAAAATCTTTCTTCTGAAGTTACAGAAAAGGTCCTCTGGATTCTTCCTGGAGCAACTCCAAACGTATCTAGAGAATGGAATCCTACAGTAACTTATAAAGAAGAAGGAATATATCCAGCTATCTTGGTTGCAATGAATAGTGAGGGCGAAGATGTAAAAATATTCAATCCATTAATTGTAGTTACAGAAAAAGCAAAAGAAATAAAAAATCTCGCATTAAACAAAAAGACCTACGCAAGTTCCAATGTTCCAGCAGAAAAACCTTCTATGGCTGTCGATGGAACTGTTGAAAATAATAGTAAATGGTGTGCAGTTGGAAATCCCCCACATTGGATAGTAATTGACTTTGAAAAAGAAGTAATAATTAGCAGTGTCACAATAAAACACGCTGAAGCAGGGTATGAATCTGCCGACTGGAATACTAAAGATTTTAGGCTCCAAGTAAGTAACGATGGAACAAATTGGAAAGATGTTGCAATAATACGAAATAATACAAAAGGAGTAAGCACACATTCATTTGCACCGGTAAAAGCAAGATTCTTTAGATTATTCATTGAAACTCCTACACAAGTTGGAGATAAAGCAGCAAGAATCTATGAAATCGAAGTATATGGACTTGAATCGTTCTAAGATATTCAACCGCCCCATGTGCTCTAGCACATGGGGCATTCACAGGAGGGATTTAGATTGAAAAAGAAAGAGCTAAGAGAAATTGGCAAAGGCCTTATATTTGTTTCCCCTTGGTTAATTGGTTTTATAGTTTTTACATTAATTCCATTTATAGCTTCTTTTTACTATTCTTTTACCGAATTTAGTATTACAACGGATGTAAAATGGGTTGGAACAGAAAATTACAAAAGAATATTCAACGACCCATTATTTTGGAAAAGTCTTAAAAACACACTTGTTTTTGCAATAGGACTCGTCCCACTTGGCCTTGTTGTGGCACTTTCAACAGCATTTCTTATGAACAAACCTTTAAAAGAAGTAGCTTTCTATAGAGCAGCAATTTATATGCCATCAATAGTTCCTGCATTTGCATTTTCTGCGGTTGTAACATGGTTTTTCCATCCATATCTTGGACTTGTAAACAGCATTTTAGAATTTTTGGGAATTAACGGCCCGTTGTGGTTAAGCAGCGAAAAATGGGTAAAACCTACAATAATAATTGCAGCACAATGGGGTGTAGGTAGTGCAATGCTTATATTCTCAGCAGCATTAAAAGATATACCAAAAGAGCTTTACGAATCCGCAAAAATAGATGGAGCAAAGAGTTTTACTATGTTCAGAAAAATAACTTTGCCATTAATAACGCCAACTATTCTTTATTATCTTATTACTTCAACTATAGGAGCTCTGCAAATATTTGATCTTCCAATGTTATTGACAAACGGTGGGCCTGCTAACGCTAGTATGTCACTTTCCATGTATATTTATAAACATGCATTTACATATACCAATATGGGTTATGCTTCTGCACTTTCCTGGATACTATTTTTCTTGACATTTGTTTTGACAATAATATACTTTGTCACTTCAAAAAAATGGGTTTATTATTTTGGAAATTGAGGGGTGAATGTAATGAAAAATACATATATAGTAAGAAGAATAATCCTTATCTTAATAACATTTATTTATTTGCTCCCATTTTTCTGGATGGTGGGAACATCTCTAAAACCAGATAGTGAATTATTAACTTTTCCACCAAAAATATTTCCTGAAAATCCAGATTGGTCAAATTACGCAAAAGCTCTAGAAAAATTCCCTTTTTTTACATACCTTAAAAATAGTATAATAATAACCATAGGAAACTTAATTGGAGTTATTTTATCTGCTCCATTTGTTGCATATGGTTTTTCAAAAATAAAATGGCGTGGAAGAGAATTTTTATTTGCTACGATGATGGCAAGTATAATGCTTCCTGGAGCAGTTACAATGATACCTGTATTTTTAATATACAAAAAACTTGGCTGGTTAAACACTTTTCTTCCACTCATAGTTCCAGCATTTTTGGGTGGAGGAGCAATGAATGTTTTTTTAATCAGACAATTTTTCAATACTATTCCAAATGAAATTCTTGAAGCTGCTAGAATCGATGGAGCAAGCGATTTTAAAATATTCTTCAAAATTATGCTACCTCTTTCAAAACCAGTTCTTGCACTTATATCACTTTTTACATTCACAGGAAGTTGGAATAATTATATGGGACCATTAATTTATATAACTAGCGAAAGTAAATACCCACTTGCACTTGGAATGCCAATGTTTATGAGCCGATATGGGACTTATTGGAATCAGGCAATGGCAGCTGCAACACTTACACTCATTCCTACTATTATTTTCTTCTTTGTAGCCCAAAAATACTTAATCGAAGGAATTAAGCTTTCCGGATTAAAGTAAGGAGGAGATTAAAGATGATTCCTTGGGAAGATAGACCAAAAGATTGTAGTGATGTTATATGGAGATATTCAAAAAATCCAGTAATTAAAAGAAATCAAGCTAAAAATTCAAACAGTATATTCAACAGTGCAGTTGTAAATTTCAAAGAAGGTTTTGCAGGAGTTTTTAGAGTTGATAATACAGAAAGAAACATGAATTTAAGACGTGGTTTTAGTAAAGATGGAATAAATTGGAAAATTGATGATAGTACTATAGATTTTATTCGAGAAAATGAAGAAATAGAAAGTGAATATAAATATGACCCAAGGGTAATATATATAGAAGATAGATACTGGATTACTTGGTGTAATGGTTATCATGGACCAACTATAGGTGTTGGATTTACTTTTGATTTTGAAAAATTTTACCAAATAGAAAATGCATTTTTGCCATATAATAGAAATGGTGTGCTTTTTCCAAGAAAAATAAATGGAAAATACGCAATGCTTAGTAGACCGTCAGATAAAGGTCATACACCTTTTGGCGACATTTTTTACAGTGAAAGTCCTGATATGATTCACTGGGGAAATCATAGATTTGTAATGAACCCAGGATACAGCCCATGGCAATCACTTAAAATTGGAGCAGGACCTAACCCCATAGAAACAAATGAAGGATGGCTTTTATTTTACCATGGAGTACTTTTATCATGTAATGGTTATGTCTACAGTTTTGGAGCAGCTTTATTAGACCTTGATAAACCATGGAAAGTAATAAAGAGATCAAAAAAATATCTTTTATCACCACAAATGATATATGAACAGATCGGTGATGTTCAAAACGTAGTTTTTCCAGTTTCTGCATTGGTTGAAGACAATAAAGTTGCAATATATTATGGAGCAGCTGATACAGTTACTGCGCTCTGTTTTGGCTATATAAACGAAATAATTGATTGGCTTAAATATGAAAATTAATAGGAGGAACAAATATGATACCACTTTATCTAAAAATCGCAAATTACCTTGAAACCAAAATCTTAAAAGGTGAATATTTACCTGGAGATAAAATTCCATCAGAAAATATACTTTCAGAGCAATTTAATACAACCAGAACAACTGTAAGAAAAGCATTAGCAGAACTTGAAAAAAAAGGGATCATTACCAGAGTATTTGGTCTTGGCACATTTGTTACAGAAATAAATATAGTTTCAAAGAAAAAAATAGGAATTATAGTTCAAAACACGAAGATCGTTTATGGAATAATAAAATTTTGTTCTAAAATTGGAAGCAAATGTTTTGTTGTTGAAAGAGTAGAGAATCTTGAAGCTGAAAAACAGGCAATAAAACAACTTTTATCTATGGGGGTTGATGGAATAATTATGGAACCAACTACAACCAGCAGAGCAAACGACATTTTAAAGTCACTACTTCGAGATAATTTCCCAGTTGTATTTGTTGATAGATCTATCGATATAGGTTTTCCAGTTCCTACCGTAATTAATAACAACTACAGTGGAGGAAAAATGCTTGGTGATCACATGAGAAAAGTTCATAAAATAAAAAGTGCAATTTATGTAACCAGTGAAGATATGACAATTTCAAGCGTATATGAAAGATACAATGGTATAAAAGATGGACTCAAATTTTCACCAGAAATCATCAAAGTTTCAAAAATAGATGGAGATTATTCACAAATAATTGAATTTGCTAAAAAGGTAGATGCAATATTCTTCTGCAATGATATGATGGCTGTTAGAGGAATAACCACACTTTTACAAAATAACATCAAAATTCCAGACGATATTAAAGTTTTAGGATATGACAATGATTACGTTTCAAAAATCTTGAATCCCAAACTTACAACCGTAAATCAAGACTTATCTCTTATTGGAGAAACTGCTGCCTCATTAATGGTAAGTCTCATAAAGAACGAGAAGGTAGAACTTGAAAATAAAATTGAATCAAAACTCATAGTCCGAAATTCTTGTGGATGCAAAGAAGAGGAGGAGAAAAATGTACAGAGGAAAAGACAAAGAAATTAGCCACTTAAAAAGGGCTCTTTCTGAAATATATCCATATTGCATTCTAAAACGTGAAGAATACACAGGTTGGAAACATGATGGAAAAGAAATTTCTATACCATATGAATGGTCTCACCAAAAAATTACATTCGAAAATGAATTTAAAATTGACAATAAAAACACATACTTGAGAGCATGGTTTGGTGGTGAAACACTTATATTTATTGACGAACAACCAGTAGGGGAAATAAACCCATTTCATAGAGAGTTTGATTTATCACCATATTGTGATGGAAAGGTTCATTCAATAAAGGTTGAAACTGTCCCAAGAGGATTATTTGGAACAAAAGAAAATCCCCTTTTCAACGAATCCTTCTTAATTTACTACGATATTGAATTAAAAAAAGCTCTAAACTTTGTGTATAATGTAATTCAAGTTGCAGAAGAAACCACGGACCAATACTTGGCACAAGCATTAATTAATATCACTGATGAATTTCTTTCATCCATTTATGTTCCAAGAAATACAAAAGAGTATCTAAACAATGTTCTAGATAATCCAGCAATTATACAAGAAATTAAGAGTGTATGGAATCCACCAAAACTTAAATACACCAATTCCAGAAATAACAGTGACATTAAAAAGAGTGTTCTAGAAAAATTTAATAACTTTAAGGAAAAGATTAAAAATATTCCATTTCCAAAGCATGGAAAAGTTTTTGTAGTTGGACATGCACATATAGATTATGCATGGCTCTGGCCCGTAAATGAAACAAAAAGAAAAATAGCAAGAACTTTTTCAAATGCGGTCACTCTTTCTAAAAAATACAAAGAGTTTATCTACACACAATCTTCTGCAAAAATGTACAAAGATATAAAGGAAAATTATCCTGAATTGTTTGAAGAAATAAAAAAATTGGTTTCCGAAAATAAATGGGAGCCTGTTGGAGGAATGTGGGTTGAATCTGATTGTAATGTTCCTTCCGCTGAATCATTAATTAGACAATTTTACTATGGCCAAAAATTTTTTGAAAAAGAATTTGGAAAAAAATCTAAAACTTGCTGGCTCCCTGATGTCTTTGGCTTTTCATGGATTTTACCACAAATATTAAAAGAAGCTGACATAGACTACTTTGTCACAACCAAACTTTACTGGAACGAATCAAACGAATTTCCATACGATCTATGTAAATGGCGCGGTATAGATGGCAGTGAAGTCATTTATTACAGCTACAAAAACATGGAAGAAGGCTATAACGGAAAAATTTCAGCTAAATCTATAATCAACACATTTGAAAATTTTAGGCATAAAGACTTAACATCTTCAATTCTTTTGTCTTTTGGATATGGTGATGGTGGTGGCGGTCCAACAGAAGAAATGTGTGAAAACTACTACGCTTTAAAGGAAATCCCAGGAATACCACAAGTAGAATACAGTACTGTAGACAACTTTACCAAAAATCTTCCAAAAGAAAATATTCCTGTCTGGGATGGAGAGTTGTATCTTGAACTTCATAGAGGAACACTCACCTCACAATCTAGGACAAAAATATTACACAAAAAATGCGAAGATAAACTAAGAGAAATTGAAATATTAAACGCACTCTATGGAAAAAATTACCAGAAAGAAATTGATGATCTCTGGGATATAGTTTTATACAATGAATTTCACGATATTTTGCCCGGTTCCTCAATTCACGAAGTATATCAAGGTGCTGAAAGTGATCTAAATAAAGTGTTAGACAAAGCCGAAGATATAAAAAGACAAATTCTAACCAAAACTAGTAAAAACAAGCTCGTAATATTTAATTCTTCTTCATTTAAACAAAAAATATACTTTGAATCTGATAAATTATTAAACCTTGAATTAGACGGAAAATCACTAAAAGTTCAAAAAACATACGATGGAAAGTATCTTTATTATTTAGATAAATACATTAACCCCCTTGAAACTATACAATTAAACATTAAAGATAAAATGCCAGAGCTTGAAGCCAAACCATTTGAAAATAAATTAATAGATCTTACCATATTTGAAGATGGAAGCATAAATATATTCGACAAAAAAACTAATAAATATCTCTTCAAAAATAGTGGAAATATTTTAATGCTTTACAAAGACATTCCATATTACTGGGAAAACTGGGATATCGATGCAAATTATGCAAAAAGTGGAAGAAAACTCAACGCAAATAAAATTGAAGTAGTAGAGGAAGGATCAATAAGAAAAGTCGTTAAAGTTGAATATAAAGTTGAAAACTCAAAAATTGTTCAATATTACATTCTTCAAAGAGATTCAAATTGGGTTGAAGTAAAGACAGAAATTGACTGGCATCTTAGAAGAAGCTTGCTAAAAGTTTTATTCCCAACTAATATACTAAGTAGATACGCAAAATTTGATCTTGACGCCGGATACATTGAAAGGCCAACTCACAAAAATACAAATTTTGAAAAAGCCCGCTTTGAAGTTCTAGGACATAGGTGGGTAAATATTTCTCAACCTGACTTTGGAGTGTCCATAATCAACAATGGAAAATACGGCCACAGCGTTGACAACAACGTAATCGGGCTTTCACTAATAAAAGCTGGAACATATCCAGACTTTTTTGCAGATGAAGGCTTCCATGAATTTTCATATGCAATTGTTGAAAGCTCAAACGTTAAAGATACTATACAAATCGCTGATAACTTTAATAAAAGAATATTTGCGCTGGAAAAATTCGATACTAAGGACTTTTCAATAAAAATTTCTCCTGATAACTTCAAAATACTAGCACTAAAAAAACTAACACCAAATACTATAGTGCTTAGACTTGCTGAAGTTGTTGGGACAAGTGGAACACTAGAAATTGAGATTGAAAATTTAAAAAAAGCATATATTTCAAATATACTAGAGGAAATTAAAGAAGAATTAAGTGTGAAAAATAATAAAATAATTTTAGAATACGAGCCATTTAAAATATACACATTTATATGCAAGCTTTAGAAAAATCCCCCTCCTATAAAAATTAGGAGGGGCATTATATTTTTATTATATTATTTTTTATACACAATATAACTTATCTTTCTAAAATTACCTCCAAACCTCTATGTTCTAAAAACCATCATATTTTTAATACAAAAGATATATAAATGTTACTCTATATTTTCTTATATGTAGTATTAAATTAAAATCTAATTGTTAGAATGAAAATGCCCCTTTTTCCTACAAAATCCCACCACAAAGAAAGGAGGAATCCTCATGCAAGTAAACTACATCACAAAAATCGAAAAAGTTCCACAACTTTCCGAGGAAGAAAAAATCAAGTTAAAAAAAGTAACGGAAAAGTATAAGTTTAGAGCTAATGATTATTATTTAAACTTGATTAATTGGGATGATCCAAATGATCCAATAAGAAATTTAATAATCCCACAAATCGGTGAGTTAGAAGAATGGGGAAGACTCGATGCATCAAATGAAAAATCATATACAATTTCTAAAGGTTTACAACACAAATATAGAGACACCGCGCTTTTATTAGTCAACGATGTTTGCGGTGGATTTTGTAGATTTTGTTTTAGAAAGCGCCTCTTTATCAATGTAGGAGAAGAAGTTGCTAGAGATGTTTCTGAAGATCTAGAATATATTAAAAAGCATAAAGAAATAACAAACGTGTTATTAACCGGCGGCGATCCACTATTACTTGCTACAAAAAAACTTGAAAAAATAATAAGTCAGATCAGAGAAATTGATCATGTTCAGATAATAAGAATAGGAAGTAAAATGGTCGCATTTAATCCATATAGAATCACTGAAGATCCAGAATTAATAGAATTGATCAAAAAATATTCAACAGATGAAAAGAAAATATACATCATGACACAATTTAACCACCCAAGAGAAATCACAAAAGAAGCTATTAAAGCTGTAAATATGCTTCAAAAAGCGGGGGCAATTCTTGCAAATCAAACACCTTTGATAAAAGGAGTTAACGCAGACTGGAAAACACTTATGGAACTATTTAAAAAACTTTCATTCATAGGTGTTCCTCCATACTATGTATTTCAAGGAAGGCCTGTTGCAGGAAATAAACCTTTTGCAGTTCCAGTAGAAGAAGGATATCAAATATTCTTAAAAGCAATCATGAATGTATCAGGACTTGCAAAAAGAGCAAGATTTGCAATGTCACATGAGACAGGAAAAATAGAGGTTTCTGCTCTTACAAAGGAACATATTATATTTAGATACCAACGTGCACATGACCCAAAAAATGCTGGAAAAATAATGGTATACAAAAGAAATCCAAACGCATACTGGCTCGATGATTATACCGAACTTGTCGAAGAATATTTTGTAGAAAACCCAATCCTTTAAAAATAAGCCATGGGCCTCCATGGCTTATTTTTTCCTTAAACTTTTTTCCGACCTTCATTTTAATTTTTTCCCCCTTTAAGATATAATTTTAATTAGCCAAACTATTATTTAGGGAGTGAAGATAATTGGAATTTGCACTTAGCATAGATTGTGGAACCCAAAGCCTTAGAGCTCTCCTTTTTGATGGGCTTGGAAACTTACACGATATGGAAAAGATCCAATATACTCCATATTATTCACCAAATCCAGAATGGGCAGAACAAGATGCCAATATTTACTGGCAATCTTTATGTAAAGCTGTTAATACTTTAAAAGAAAGAAACAAAGAAAAATTCAAAAAAATTATTGGCGTCAGTATAACTACACAAAGGGATACAGCGGTCTTGGTTGACAAAAATGGTGTTCCATTAAGACCGGCTATAATCTGGCTTGATCAAAGAAAAGCTTCGTACAAAAATCCACTTAATTTTTTCGAAAATATTGCTTTTTCAATAATTAAAATGAAAGAAACTGCAATAAGAATATATAGAAAATCAAGGCCAAATTGGATCAAAGAAAACGAACCCGAGATCTGGGACAAGACTCACAAATTCCTTCTTTTATCAGGTTATCTATTATTCAAACTCACAGGTAAGTTCATAGATTCAACTGCCTCTCAAATAGGACATATCCCATTTGATTATAAACACCAAAGGTGGCCTAAAAATAAAAATAGTTGGAGATGGAGAGTCTTTGGAGTTGAAAGAGAAAAGCTCCCGGAGCTTGTTCCACCTTGCACAATTGTTGGAAAGATTTCAAAAGAAGTTGCAAGCCAAACAGGGATTCCTGAAGGTACACCCATTATAACTTCTGGATCAGACAAGGGATGTGAAACTATTGGTTCTGGTTGTACTTCTTCAGATTGTGCAAGTTTAAGTTTTGGAACAACCGCTACCATTCAGACAACTTCAAAAAAATATTTTGAAACAATCCCTTTCATTCCACCATATCCTGCGGTTATTCCAAATGCATATAATCCAGAAATTGAAATATTTAGGGGCTATTGGCTTGTAAAATGGTTTATAAAGGAATTCGGAGAAAAAGAACTTGAATTATCAGAAAAATTAAACGTTGCTCCAGAGATAATATTAAATGGATTTCTTGATAACATACCCGCTGGATCTGAAGGGTTAATTTTGCACCCTATGTGGACACCAGGCCTTGATATGCCAAATGCAAGGGGAGCTATAATAGGATTTTCCGATTATCATACAAAAGGCCATATTTACAGAGCAATTATAGAAGGTATAAATTTTGCATTGAAAGATGGCATGGAAAGAATAGAAAAAAGAGGAAAAATAAAAATAAAAAGACTAACCGTCTCTGGTGGGGGCTCACAAAGTGAAAAAATATGTCAAATTACAGCAAATATGTTTAATCTCCCAGTTTATAAACCAAAAACACATGAAACTTCGGGCCTTGGTGCTGCATTATGCATCTTTGGTGCTCATTCGACAATAGACGAAGCAATAAAGAATATGATCCACTACAGTAAAGTTTTTTACCCAGACAAAGAAGAAGCTGAGATCTACAATGAATTATACAAAAAAGCATATAAAAAAATTTATTCTTCACTACGTAATATTTATTCCAACATCAAAAAATTATCAGATAACAACGATTAAAAAACTAGCGCCCAAAGGGGCGCTAGTTAAAATTAGTGAGATGAAAGAAATTTAACTATATTAACCGCAAGTTTGGCATCATCTCCATAGCTCCAACCATCGTGTAATATATCATTTTTATCCCCTGTTCCATCATCAAACGGAGAGCTGTCTCCTATAGCAACAACAAAACCTTTTCCGTAACTACTCAAAACTAAATAAGGCTTTTTATTCCTATCTGAAATTAAAATTTTTACATCATCTCTTAAAACCTGGATAGTACTTCCTGCCCAAGCTCCAACATTGTTTATTCCTTCTGTTATTTCATGTTCATACACGTATTCTAATGGTTCTTCTTCTATACTATCCCCAGTAAATTTAAAACCAAAATTTTCTACAAATTCATTAAATATTTTTGGAGAATCCCAACCATTTCCATTTCTGTCTGAACCGCCATGGTCAGCTATTAAAAATAGGCCACCACCATTTTCAACAAACTTTAATATTGCATCTATTTCTTCTGCTTTAAAAGGTCTGTTAGGTTCAGGAATAATAAATACTTTATAAAGGCTTAAAAGTTCGTATGTAAGATTTTCTTTTGTACTTTCAACATACATACCAAGCTCATTTTTAAGTGCATTTGCAAAATCAGAATATGCACCATATATTACCCAATCTGCATTTCCTGCCTGCTGTCCGTGCCCTTCATCAAATAAAACCCTTTTAGCAAATACATCTTTTTCAGGATTAATAGAAGCAATTACTGATCCCATCTGGTTTTCATTCATATCTTTTATAAACCTTATCATTATTTTAACTGTTGAATCTATTTTTTTATCAAGCTCAAGTATAACTACTCTATTACTGAAATACATCTTGTGACCTTTTATACTTCTTCCTGCAATTCTTATAGTTTTATTATCTATAACGCTTTTTTCAGAAACTGGTTCATTAAAAACAACATATACCTTATCATCCTTTAAAAATACTGATTTTACTTCAGGTGGAAAGACATCACCGGCTTCTATATCTTCCATACTTCTTGGCCAAAGTTCGAAAAATGATTGATATCTTCCAAGGACTCCCTTTACCTTAAGATGCATTCCAACTCTAAAATAAGATGTAAGTATGCCGGTATTTTCACGAATAAATACCATACCATTTCCACTTCCATCATCAATATATACTTTTCTTGGATCTGATTGCTCTATTTTTACTACATCACCCTCTACTTCTACAAACAATCCTTGATATTCTTCATTAGTAATATCCTTTGTTGATATTTTCTTTGGTTGAGGCAAAATATTATTTTTAGATAAGACCTTTATGTAATACTTTTCTTTGTCAGCATCAATTACAAGTTCTCTATTTAATCTATGTGTCCACATGTATCCACTAATTTCAACTAAATCCCCTCTGTTTATACCTTCAAAATGACCCCCACGAAGGTAAACATTAATTCCTCCACTTTCATCCTGGATAAAGATAATGTTTACATCAAAAGGGCCTGGTTCAACGGTAACAATTCCTCTTACAATTACATCTTTCCCATCGCTAAGAGCCTTTGCATCTGAAATACTAATAACTGATGAAAATAAAAATAGTGGAACAAGTATCAAAAGCATAAAATAAAGTTTTCTCATACCTTTCCCTCCCATATTTTAATTTATCATATTATTGTATCATATGTTATAATTTCAATGAAAGGGGGTCTTAGTTTGATAAAAGATATATTCTTTGATCAGGTAAAGCCAGCATATGGTTGCACCGAACCCATAGCTGTAGCATTATCGACAGCTACGGCAAAAAAGTATTTGAATGAAAGTTTAGAAGAATTAAAAGAAATAAAAATATCTCTTGACAAAAATACCTACAAAAACGGACTTGTTGTAAATATCCCGGGCACAAATATATACGGCCTTGAAATTGCTGCCGCTTTGGGATATTTATGTGGAATCCCAGAAAAAGGACTTGAAGTTTTAAAAAATGTAAATTCTCAATGCCTGAGCAAAGCCATGAACCTCAAAAATAAAATTAAAGTAGAAATTAATGATGTGCCATACCTTTATGTGGAAACAATAGCTGTATCAAAAGACAATCACACCGTTAAAATTTTAATTGAAGGAAAACATGACAACATTGCAAAAATAACTATTGATTCTAATACAATCCTTGACAAGCCATTTAATCCATCAAAAACCACCTTAGAAAACATTAAAAAATACTCAATTGATGAAATTATCGATTATGTTGAAAATCCGGACAAAGAAGTTTTAGATTATGTTGAAAAAGCAATTGAAATGAATATAGATATTGCAAAATACGGAATGCAAGTGGAAGGAAATTTTTCAAACGCTGCAATAAATGACTATGTAAAATACGTAAGTGCAGGTGTTGACGCAAGAATGAGCGGGGTCTTAAAACCAGTAATGACTGTTGCTGGAAGCGGAAATCAAGGACTTTCATGCATACTACCAATAGCTACAAAAAGAGAAGAATACGATAAAGAAAAAATCTTAAAAGCAACATTGCTAAGTATATTAGTTACAATATATATAAAAGCATATACTGGTCTTTTAACTCCAATTTGCGGGGCAGGAAGTATTTCTGCTGCAGGCGCTGCAGCTGGGCTCACATATCTAAAAGGTGGTAACAGACAACAGATCAAAAATGCAATTAACGACACAATTGGAACATTGTTTGGATTAACTTGTGATGGAGCAAAAAGAGGGTGCGCTCTAAAGGCAGTAACGGGAACACTTACCGCTATTCAAGTAAGTGAGCTTGCAATAAATAATATTGATGTTCCTTGTGGAAATGGTATAGTTGCAAAAGATGTTGAAGAAACAATAAGACGTGTTGGAAAACTTACCAATTCTGTAAAGCAATTTGATAAAGATGTATTAGACTATATAGGAAAATGTTAGTGGAGGTGTAGCATTTGAAGTGCCAACATTGTAAAAAACAAGCGATATTAAAATCTCCAAGGCTATGTGAAGATCATTTTGTAGAATACTTTGAAAGAAAAATTGGTAAATTCTTAGAAAAGTATAAGATTAAAAACAAAAAATTATTGGTAGCCATATCCGGTGGTAAAGATTCAGTTGTTGTAAGCTATGTTCTCTCAAAACTAAAAGAAAAATTCAACCTTCAAATTGAATATTTCTTTATAAGACTTGGAATACCAGTATTTACAGAAAAATCCGAAGAAATAGCTACAAAGGTAACAGAAAGTATAAATTATCCTCTAACAATATATGATTTGAAAAAAGAAGAAGGATTTACCATTATGGATATAAAATATAAACCATGTTCATACTGTGGAATGATTAGAAGATATATTCTTAACAAATATGCATTTGAAAACGATTTTGATTACGTTGTTCTTGGCCACAACTTAGATGATGAAGTTTTCTTCATTTTCAATAATATGTTCAACAAAAATATTCCGCAGCTGCAAAGAACAGGCCCACTTACTCAAACTATAAAGGATAAAAAACTTGTTGGCAGAATAAAGCCACTATATTTCCTTACAGAACAAGAAATACTACTTTATGCAAAACTTAAGAATCTTCCATATGTGGGTTGTGCATGCCCAAATTCTCTGGAAAGTACTCAGAAAAAATTTAAAAAAGATATAGAATTTTCAAGGGATCAAAAATTAAACATCGTCTATTCGATACTTGAAATGAAAAAGTATTTGCCAGAAGAAAAAGTAGAACTAAAATTCTGTGAAAATTGTGGATATCCAACTACTTCTGATACATGTAAATTCTGTAGAACCAAAGAAAAAATTCTAAGCACGCTTTAAAAAGGAGGTCTATACCTTGCAAAATAAAACTTTTATGTATATTCTTATACTTGTTGTAGTTGTGTTTTTAATATTTGATCTATTTACAGTATTTAATAGACGTCCAAAGTTTGATATAACATTTTACAAAACTGTTGTTGAAACGGATTACTCTGACACCGCTACAATCACAACAATTGCTGGACTTTCATTTAAAGACAAAAAATCAATGTATGAATATAAAGAAAATTACACAAATGCATCATCAAAAACCTTCTTAAATTACTTTGAACAAATTTCAAAGGAAATAGGTAAAACAATAACTGTATTAAATTATGAAAATTCTGCAAAAGAACGTGCAGGAATTCTTGAGATAGAAGAAGTTGCCGTATTAAAAAATCTTGTAGATGTTTCAAATAATACCTATACTCTAAACATGGGAAATATCCAAATAAATCCAAATCCCAATTCCCTTTTTATTGTTTACATACCAAAAGATAGTATTTTAGTTTCTTCAAATCCAACACCAACTAGCTTTGAAAACAATAAATTAAGCTGGGATGGAGAAAGTCTCAAAAACTTTCCGACGGTGATATATAGGAGGAAATGATGGGAATTATAGAATGGTTAGTATTAATTAGTACAATTTCAACTTTATCTTTTTCATGGGCAGTTTACTTAATAAATTTACATAATAGTAAAAATCTTCCCGAAAAAATCAAGGAAGATGAGGAACGTTTAATTCAACTTATGGGAAGAGTAAGAGTCTTTGTTGATTCCAAAATAGAGATTTTAGAAGAAAAAATGAAAGAATTAAACGAGTTAATTTCTCAAATAAATGACCTTTATTCAAAATTAGTTCTGGAAGTCTCTGAATATCAAAAAAACATTAAAACTAATTCTAAAACATCATACGAAGAAAAAAAGAAAGTTGAGGCTGAGGCAAATTCAGAAAATTTTGAAAAAACCTTAGAAGGAACAATAGAAAAAAGAGAAACCAAAAAAACCGAAATGACAAGAGAAGAACAAATTATAGAGTTATACAACCAAGGAATTGAAGAATCCGAAATTGCAAAGAGATTTGGAATGGGTATAGGAGAAGTACGGCTTATTATAGACCTATTCCATAGAACAAAAAGTAAATAACTAAATCTTCAATATGAAAAAGCATTCCTATTATTTAAATAAACATATTCAATAAAGAAAAATTATTCACAAAAAATAGCACCTTAAATTATGAGAAAATTAGTTACAAAGAGGTGTACTGTTTGAATTACCTTGATTTGTTTAAACCCTTTATATATAAAGACGAATTTATTACTCTCCCTTACAGATTATACTCACCAAAAATAGAAAATAATAAAAAATATCCTTTAGTTGTATTTCTTCATGGAGCCGGAGAGCGTGGAAATGATAATATAAAACAAATTACAGCTAATAAAGGAGCAACTGTCTGGGCATCTGCTGATGTTCAATCAGAAAATCCATGCTTTATTTTGGCTCCTCAATGCCCTGAAAATAGCTGGTGGGGTAGCTATAAAAAGGATGACTTTGTTTTTGAAGCTAATACTATTTTATATACTGTTATGCTATTAATTAATAAAATCTCAAAAGAAAATCCAATAGATGAAAACAGAATTTACATCACCGGTCTTTCAATGGGAGGCTTTGGAACTCTAATCTTATTATCAGACTTTCCGGAAAAATTTGCAGCAGGTGTAGTTGTTTGTGGTGGCGGCGATTTAGACAAAGTGTCAAGATATAAAGATATACCAATCTGGCTTTTTCATGCAGAAGATGATCCAGTAGTTTCCGTAGATTTTTCAAGAAAGCTTTTTGAAAAAAGCAAAAGTATAGGTGGAAATATTAAATACACTGAATATCCAAAAGGATTACTACCCTCAAAAAAGATTCATCCTCATGCAGCTTGGGAGTTGGCATATAACGATAAAGAAATGATCAAATGGCTCTTTAATCAGATAAAAAGGAGATAAGGGGGAATTATTTTGCAAGAATTAATATATATAATTTTGATTACTTTAGGATTATTAATAGGCTTGTTTTTAGGCTACAGACTTGGATACAAAAAAGGGAAAAGTGATAAGAATGCAGAAGAATTATCTTCTAATCTTTCTACAATCAATAATCTTTCTATCCAAATAGCAGAATTAAAAGCCAAATATGAAGAAATAGAAAAAGCAAGGCTTGAAGCTGAAAAGCAAAGAGAAAAACTAAACGAAGAAAAAGAGAAAAGATTTAAAGAGTTTATAGAAAACACTCAAAGGTTATTTTCAGAGATAAGCAACAAAACTATTAAGATTGATGAGGAAAAAGAGAAACGAATAAATGAATTAGTTGAGCAAATGAAAAATTTCTTTGAAGAGCAAAAGAAAAATACCGAAAAATTTTTAAATGAACAAGGAAAATCAAGAGAAGAAATCGAAAAAAGAAGGGATGCCCAAATCGAAGATATGAAACGGATGATTTCCATGTTTACAAAAACAGTGTCTGGAACAAAAACCAGAGGTATGACTGGTGAATTTCTTCTAAAAGAAGCATTAAAAGAATCAATAAAGGTTGGATTAATTAAAACGAATTTAAAAACTGAGAATGGTGAAGTAGAATTTGCCTGGGATCTTGGTGACGGAAAGTATATTCCAATTGATTCAAAATTCCCAGATGTATTTCAACTATTAGAAGAATACAACAAAGTGGAAAATTCAAAAGAAAGAGAAAAATTAAAGAAAGAAATTATAAATAAAGTTAAGAAAGAAATTCAAAGAGTTCAAAAATATCAAAATCTTTTTAATACCATAGATAGTTGTATTTTAGTTGTACCCGAAGCCATCTTAGAAATTGCTCCTGAACTTGTTGGATTAGGCCGAGAAAAAAACGTATTTTTATGTAGTTACAAAGATGTTTTTGTTATAGCTCATACATTACAAGATAAGTATATAAGACTAAAGGAAGAAGGAGACATAGGAAAATATAAGCAAATGGTTTCTTTACTTTTTCAAATTATCGAAAATATTAACAGTAAGGTCTCTACAATTGATAAAGCATTAACTACTATAGCAAATGCAAACACTTATATTAAGGACTATATTAATAAAGCTAAAGAAGCTGGCTCTAGTAATAATATAAATTAACATGGAGGTGATTTTATGATAGGAACTCATCCCTATGTTAAATGGGCTATTAAAGTTATTGAAAATTATATCTTACACTCAAAAGTAATAGAACCCGATCCAAATTCTCTTCCAAAAGAATTTTTTGAAAAAAGAGCAGGTTGTTTTGTTACTTTGCACACCAAAAATGGCAACTTAAGAGGCTGTATAGGAACATTTGAACCTACTCAGGAAAACCTTGCATTTGAAATAAGAAACAATGCAATTGCAGCTGCAACTCAAGATCCAAGATTTCCACCAGTATCAAAAGAAGAGTTAGACAACATAGTAGTATCTGTTGATGTTCTAAGCGAAATTCAACCTGTATCTTCTCTTAATGAACTTGATCCCAAAAAATATGGGATCATAGTTGTTAAAGGGTTTAAAAGAGGTTTACTCTTACCCGACATAGAAGGAGTAGATACTATAGAAGAACAAATAAGAATTGCAAAGCTAAAAGCTGGAATTTTTGATGATGACTTTAAAATATTTAAATTTACAGTTGAACGATATCATTAATTTAAGTATATTTCATTCCATATTTTTTCTATTTCCTTCTCATATCTTTTAAAAACTTCTAAAACCTCTGGTGCAAAATGCGAAGGCTGCGTTCTTCCATCACCTTCCAATATAATTTTCATTGCCTCTTCATGAGTAAAGCTTTTCTTATATGGCCTTTCTGAACGCAAAGCATCATATACATCAACAATATGAGTAATCATCGCCTCAATTGGAATTTCTTCTTTTTCTAGACCGTAAGGGTATCCTGTCCCATCATAATTTTCATGGTGATAAAGAGCAATGTTACGTGCAATCTTAAATTGTTCTTTATCACCTATTAAGCGTGCTCCATAGATGGTATGTTTTTTCATTTCTTCCCACTCTTCTTCCGTTAATTTCCCTTTTTTCAGCAAAATTTCACGTGGTACAAATATTTTACCAATATCATGAAGTGGTGCATAATAACGTATATCGTACACGATTTTTTGAGAAAATCCCATTTTTTCAGCAATAAAAGCTGACAAAATACCTACTCTTTCTATATGATTCCCTGTATTTTCATCATATCCTTCAGCAACCATGGCAAGTTGTGAACTAAAATATATATATGATTCTTCAAGTTCTTTATTAATCTTTTCAATTTCAGAATAACTACTTTCTAGTTCCTGATTTGCAGCATTTAATTCCTGCATATACGCCGATACTTCTTCTGCCATTTTGGCAAATTCACTTGCTATTTTATTCATTTCTTTTATCTCAAAATTAAATGTTCCATCTTTATAAAGTGATTTTTCTTTTCTAAATCTCTCAATATTTCTAATAAGCAGGCTAAAATCATTCGAAATCTTCCTTGAAATTTTTCTTGAAACCCTATATGATATTAAAAAACCTAGTACAATAAAAATAGTAAATAATAACACCAAAAAATAAAATACCCTGTAAAATATTGAAAAATTAATAGAGATGTTTAACAATAATGGTCCAAAAAGGCTATGAGCATCTTCAAAAGCTACGGGATAATAAATTTCATAGCTTCCTTTATCACTTTTTCTCTTATAAATACCTTTATAAGCAACCAATTTTTCAAAATTTTCTAGTACAAAATCATTAATATCGCCATCTATCGTTTTTCCGTTTTTCGTATATAAACTTATTGAATTCACAAACAAATATTTTCTATTTAATTTATTTAAATTACTGATAAAACTTGTTAATATGGAAGTAGGCATCTTCATATGAAGTAAATAAACCTTATTATTAACCCTAATATAAAGCTTATTCTCAAGAAAACCATTGTATACATTTTTAATAGAGTAATAACTTATTGAATCTTTCAGTTTATCCATTAAAAATTTGTCTAAACTATCAAAGTTCAATTCTTCAAAGTAAACTTCTTTAAAATAATATGGTGCCCTCGAAAACAAATATGTTAAAAATTCTTCAAATCTATCTGGTTCTTCTCTAATATTATAGATAGTTTCATCGATCTTTTTTTCAAAAGCCCAACTGACTTCACGAACTGTATTTTCCAAAAGTTCCATGCTACTTTTAATAAAGCCAAGAGAAATGTTCTGAACCTGGCTATTTATAGCACTTATTGAAACATAAACAAATAATGTTACAATTAAAAATAAAGTCAAAATCCCTATTACAACATATTTAAAAAAATTTTTTATAAAATAAGTTTCAAAATTCATTACCATCCACCTCAAAAATTGTTAATTGACCTTCTGCAATTTTTTTTCTACTCTTTATTTGTTTTAATTGCCCTTCTTTTAAAACTCTTACCTTTTTCTCAAGTTCACTCTTTTTAGTTATAACTTCTAAAATTTCCTTTGCTCTTTCAACTACACCATCTGGAACTCCCGCAATTTTAGCAACTTCAATACCATAACTTCTATCTGCAACTCCGTCAACAACTTTATGTAAAAAAACTATACCGTCATTTGTTTCTTCAACTTCTATCGTTAAATTTTTTATGCCCTTATACACATCAGAAAGTTCTGTAAGCTCTGTAAAATGAGTAGCAAATATTGTTTTACATTTTATCTCGTTGTATATGTACTCACTCATTGCCCACGCAATGCTTATCCCATCAAAAGTGCTAGTTCCTCGACCTACTTCATCTAAAAGAACCAGACTATCTTTTGTTGCTTTTGACAAAATTAATGCAACTTCGCTCATTTCAACTAAAAATGTGCTCTTTCCAGTTGAAATATCATCCCTTGCACCCATTCTAGTAAAAATTCTATCAAAAATTGGAAGCTTTGCACTCTTTGCTGGAACAAAACAACCAATTTGGGCCATAACTGCTATTAACCCAACTTGCCTTATGTAAGTACTTTTCCCACTCATATTAGGCCCTGTTATAACATACATTCGCCTTAGCTTATCCATGTATATATCGTTGGAAACAAAGTTTGATACATACCTTTCAACAACAGCATGTCTTGCCTCTTTTACAATAAATTTTTCATCATCAAACTCTGGTTTTACATAACCATAGAGCTGGGATACATATGCAAACGTTGATAAAACATCTAACTCTGCTATTTTTTCTGCAGTTTTTTTAATGTCATTTACATATTTTAATATCATCTTAGTTAATTCATCAAATAAAGCTTTTTCAAGAATTTCAACCTTTTCACGTGCTGACATAATCTTTTCTTCAAATTCTTTAAGTTTTTGAGTAATATATCTTTCTGAATTTACAAGCGTCTGCTTTCTTATGTAATAATCTGGTACATTTTTCACCTGACCTTTTGGAACTTCAATATAATACCCAAACACTTGGTTAAAACTAACCTTTAATTTTTGAATATTTGTTCTTTCTCTTTCCTCTTTTTCAAATTCTTTCAATTTATCTTCAGAGTGAAATAAAAGATTTCTATAATCATCAAGTTCAGGAGAATATCCATCTTTTATTACATTCCCATCTCCAACTGTACTTGAAGGATCATCATATAAAGCTCTTTCAAGCAGTTCTACAACTTCTGGAAATTCTTCTATTTCTTGTATATACTTTGAAAATTTTTCATTTGTTTTCAAAGCATCTAAAATATTTGGAATAATATAGAGTGTATTTTTCAAAGAAATTAAATCTTTTGGAGATACTTTTCCATATTGAAGTCTGGTTAAAATTCTTTCTACATCAAATATTCCATTTAAATATTCTCTTATCTCATTTAACAATAATCTATCATTAAAAAATGCATCAACTATTTCTTGGCGTTCTATTATATCCTTTTTTACCTTCAAAGGTTGCAAAATCCACTTCTTTAAAAGCCTTGAACCCATGGCAGTTTTTGTTTTGTTTAAAATATCGTATAAATTCTTTCCTTTTTCACCAGGAATTAGAGATAGATTATCAACTGTCTTTGAATCTAAAATCATCCATTTACTTTCTTCCAATTTTTTTGGCTTTTCCAATGCTAAATTGCTCATTAGTGTGTATTCTAAATATTTTAATAATGCACCTAACACTCTTAACTGTTCGTTTGAAAGTTCAAAGTGATCAAGTGAAACAATTTCAAACGTTTCCTTCACTTTGTCTTCAAACCCTTCAAAATACCAATCATCAAGCTTTTCTATAAATTTATTTGGCAAATTATTATTTAATTCATCAAAAATTTTTTCTTCACAAATTATTTGAGATATATTTACTATAGAAACAAAATCAATTAAATCATTAATTGTCTCAAAATCTTTTACAAACAATTCACCGGTTGAGACATCAACAAAAACAGTATTAAAATTTTCTCTAAATGCAACAGCCATTAAATAATTATTTTCAGAACTTAATAAATCTTCTTCAATCAAAGTGCCAGGAGTAATAACTCTTGTTACTTCTCTTCTTACGATACCTTTAGCTTGAGAAGGATCCTCCATCTGCTCACAAATTGCAACTTTATAACCACTATCAACCAATTTTTTCAAATAATTATCGAGGGCATGATGGGGTATACCGGCCATTGGAGCATTTTGCCTTTTTGTTAGAACTATATTTAATACCTTTGAAATAATTTCTGCATCTTCAAAAAAAGCCTCGTAAAAATCTCCAAGCCTAAAGAGCACAATTGCATCTTCATAATTTTTCTTTATATCCATATATTGCTTCATCATTGGGGTTAAATTCTTCAATTTAACCATCCTTTCGTTGATTCTTTTTTTCAAAATTAATTTCTGCAATAGATTTTTGAATATACAAAGGTTCAACTTTCTCAATAAAGTTCCCAAGTTCTACTTCCTTTTCGGCTAAATAACCTAGTCTAGACGGTTCAGGATAGTTATATAACTCTGGAAGATTTCCACCAAAGTACTCTGCACCATCTCCTATGACTACAAAATTTTCCATCTTTTCAAGCTCTTTTGAAAAATTCTCGATTGATTCAACAAAAGGTTCAACAATAGTATTTAAATACTCATCATATATTGCACCATAAATATACCCTTGCCGTGCTTTTCTTGTGACAACTATATTTTTTCCACTATTCATTAAATTGGCCGCAATAAGTTTTGTCGAAGGAACGACAACTATCTTTTTATCTATAGAAAGTCCAAGAGCAAAAGATATTCCAACCCTTAGACCCGTTAAACTTCCAGGACCTATTCCAATACCTACAACGTCAATATCTTCAAAGTTTATATCCAAATTTTTTAAATTATTCATTACTACACCCAAATTTCTTCCATGCTTATCCTTTCCCATGTAGGTCTGAGTAATAATCTTTTCAGAATCTCTATAATACACTACAATTTTTGATGTTGAAGTATCTAAAGCAAGTATTTTCATATTTCTCCCTCCATTTCTATTTAATTTTATCATATTTAAAAAAATAAAAGAGGGATTTCTTACCCTCTTTTACCTTTTTAAAACTGAATATTTACATTACTCAATTACTTATTTGAATTTATTTTAAGTAAAAAATAAAAAACTCCAACATACACAAATATATCCCCTATACTAATTACGTAATATTCTCTCCATGGAAGTATAACTGGGATCCAATCACCTAAAAATAATTTCCAAGAAAAGTTATCTACAACTAAATGCCTCATACCAACAGGAAGATTAAATTTTTCAACCCAGCAACTTAAAACTGGCATTCTCCAATTATTAATCATCATAACAAAGGAATTTAAAATTGTTCCAATTGAAATTAATGAAAAACCAGGGATATGCTTGTTTAATATCAACAAAACAAGTAAAAATGCAAAAGAAAGTGGCATTAAAATTTCTCTATAGCTTGGAATCATTTGTAGAATAAAAGGTATGGGAAATAAATAAAAATATCTATAATTTCTTTCTATTACATGTTTAATCCGTTTCGTAAATATAGAAATCAAAAAAGCTATCAAGAATATGTATACTATCATATACTACCACCCTCTATTAATTTTAAAAATATATTTACAATTTCAGGATCAAACATGATACCAGCATTATCTTTTATAAACCCAATCGCTTGCTCTTTCGACCAAGCCTCCCTATATGGCCTATCACTTGTTAAAGCATGATAAACGTCTGCTATCATTAAAATTCTAGACTCTAATGGAATTTTTTCACCACTTATTCCTTCAGGATAACCCTTTCCATCCCATCTTTCATGATGGTGTAAGACCCACTTTGCAACTGTTTCCTTAAATTCAGTTATCTGACTTAAAATTTCATACCCTTTTTTTGGATGTTCTTTCATTATTTCATACTCTTCACGGGTTAATTTTCCGGTTTTTGTAACTATAAAGTCAGGTATTCCAATCTTTCCAACATCGTGAAGAAGCCCTGCAATTTCTATCAAATTTAGCTCTTTATCCTGCATTCCTAACTCCTTTGCTATTGCTATCGAAATCTTTGCTACATTCTCACCATGCCCAAATGTATAGCTGTCTTTTTCTTCCAAACTCTTTGCAAGCGCAGTAAGTAAATCAAGCTTTGCTTGTCTATATTTTGTCGCATAATAATTTCCAAGTTGTATTCCTATAATTGTAAAAAATGAGACAGGAATTGCAGAAATACCAATAAATTTATACAAAATGTAAACTATAACCGTATTAATTGCCGTTGAAAAAAAGTTTGTTAATCTTCCTTCACCTATCATTTTAAAAACAAAGTCTTTTGAAAAACTTTTATACATAAAAACTAACATAAGAAAGACAAAGAAAAGGTTCATAACAAAGTAAAAAATTGAAATCAGTGCAACTACAAATGATGAAAATATCAAATTATTTTTCATTACATTAGGGAATACATTATATAACTTAAAAGATAAAAAGATCAAAATTCCGATCGATGAAACATTAAAAATAAAGTAATAATAATTTTTTGAAAATAAAACATTAGATCTTAAAACCAAGAAAACTAAAAAAGGAATTATCAATGCATTAGAAATATTTAAATGTATTGCAGACAAAACACTAACAATAAGCCCAGCACTTAAATACATCTCATATTCTATATCTTTATCATCAAATTTATTTTCAAAAAAGGTTTGAAACCTTACAGGAATAAACTCAAAGAATAAAGAAAAAAGAAAAAAAAGATAAAAATCTATATTTGAATAATCAAATCCGTATTTTTTAATAGCAAAGAACAAGAGGGCCACATATATGGCCCCAAGAGCTAAACTATATATATGAACCAAACTTTCTTTTAAATCTAAAGCTACTTTCTTTTTCTTCACCCCATCACCTACTACTTCTTTTAGACTCTTTAGTAAGATTATAACACAGCAGCTATCCAAATAAAAAAACTAAACTACTTTCCACCTTTTCCTGGCCATAAAGTAATGTTTCCAACTGTTGAAATTACAAATGGAAGTGCCACCAATGCAAAAACTATCACCTTTTTCCAAATTTTTTTCATAACTCCCTTCCCCCTTTCCAAAGTTTTAGAATTGAAACTTATTATTATCACAATATTCATTTTCGTTATTTATTATAAAATTAATTTACATTATTGTCAACACAGCTATGGAATCTTCCAAAATTATTTTACAACCATTTTCTAATATTATTTTAAAACATTTTAACTACTTTTTCCTAATAAAAATTGTAATAAAAGTTTTATTTCTTTTAATTTTCTTTAAAAATTATTAATACTTAATTATTTTGGTATAATATATTTTAGGATGGTGAAAAAAATGCAAAGCAAAAGTTTATACAGCTTTCTTGAGCTTTCAATAATAAATCTAATAATATTTATCCTCGATTTATTATTTAAAAACTATGGTTATATTACTGTAAATCCTAATCCCTATCTAATATTAAATTTATATGTTGCCATTAGATACGGAACAAATATATTCTTTGCTTCTGCAACATTGAGTACATTTTTTTACTTTTTATCTATACATATTCAATATGGCCTAAACGTATACTTAATTTTATTTTCTTGGCCAGTGTTAAAAATACCACTTTTCATTCTTTCCCTTGGTTTTCTTATTGCGTTTTTTAGAGATAGCTATGTTCAAACAATAAATGAACAAGAGGAAAAAATAAAAATACTTTCCAAAAAAATTGATACATTAGAAGATACCATTAGAAAATATGAAAATCTAACAAATGACTTGCAAAATAAATTACTACTGGAAAATAAAGGCGTCTCTATATTTGTCGACAAACTTAAGGACATTGAATACAATAATCCAGAAGATATTTTTAACGAAGCTGTTGAATTAATTTATGACTTTATTGAAGCAAAAACGGTGTCTATATATACATTAAGCAATAACGATTTTTTAAGATTAAAAGTAAGAAAAGGCCCCCAAATCCTTCCAAATTCTTTCCCTCTTGAAAAATCCAAAGTACTTTTAACCACAAAAGATTTAGGTTTTGCCTCCGCTAGCATACTATACCTTTCTAATGTTGATATAGATTTTTCATTTGAACCAGCCATGGCTTCAAAAATTGAACATATGGGAAAGATCTTAGGGTTTATAGTTATAGAAAATATAGACCCTGAAAAAATAAACAAAAACACAGAAACATATCTTAAAATACTATCTGATTGGCTATCAAACATGTTATATGTTTCATCAGAACTTGAAAATCAAATAATTAAAAACGATATTGAAAAATTCAATTTCATTTTTGAAAAGATTGAAGAAAGGTTTGAAAGGTTCAAAATTCCTTATTCATTTATAAAAGCAAAAATTAAAGAAAACTCTAACATAAAAAATATTAAAAAATTTATTCGCGAAACAGATTTTGTATTTTTTGACGAAAAAAATTCAGAATTAAAAATAGTTCTAACCTCATGTAATTCTATTGGACTAAAAAGAGTCCTAGATAAATTAAAAGATTTTAAACAAATAGAAATCGAGGAGGCATATACAAAAGAATGAGGAAATTCTTTGTTCTCGAATTTATATTATTTTTAATTGGATTATTTTCTCTAATATATAAGGAATATTTCTTAACTCTTTTTCTGTTATATCTGGTAGGTAATGCTCTTATTACAATTATATATAAGCTTGATTTATGTCAAGTAATCCTTTCAATTTTCATGTTCCCTTATTTTCCACTTATACAATTTTTTATTTTAAAAGAGCAAACACCTCATTACGTACCATTGGATTTTGAGTACAAGCCAATAGAAACTATCAATCCTTCTTATAAAACAATTGATCTTGCTCCTTTTCATGTAATGTTAAAATATGGTGATAAGGGACAAAAAAAAGAAGCCATAAGATTAATTTTAGAGCTTACATCAAAAGAGGAAATTGATTTTAATGAAGGTCTTAAAATGATCTATACAACAATATCCAAAGAAAACGATCAAGATGTAATTCTTTATGCAACTGAAGCTTTAAATTATCTTGAAAAAATTTTACTAAGAAAACTATATGAATCAAAAGATAAAAATTCTGTTGATTATGCTAGATACTCTTACTATTATGCAAACTCTCCATTTTTAGAAAAAGAACAAAAAATTGAATTGTTAAATAGTACAAAAAAATTCCTAGAAGATTTTATTAAAAAATATCCATACAATATTGATGCTCTTACACTACTTATTAAAATTCTAGAAGATCTAGAAGGACATGAAGAAATTGAAAAACTACTGGAACTAAAACTTGCAAAAATTAAATCTAGAGAACTTTTTGAAATAGCTATACTGTATTATTTGAAACATAGAAAACATTCTAAGGTAAAAGAGTTGTTAACAGAATTCCATAGCTATAAATACACATTCAAAAACGAAAGTCTCAAAATTTTATTGGAGGGATAAAATTGGATAAAGTACTCTTTGGCCTGGTATTAATACTAATATTTTTAGTCATTGTTGTTAATATAAACCAAGTTGAGGCAACATCAGCTGAAGAACTTAAAAAACTTCCATTTGATAAAAGAAGTCTTTATATTAAAATGACTGAGCTTTACGACAAACTTTACAAAAAAAACAATCTTACAATAGATGATATCAAAGATGTTGAAGAATTAATAGAAATATCTTCGATATTAAAAGAAAGTAAAAAGCACGAATTTGCTGAAAATCTTAAATTTTTAATCCTTACCAATGAATTAGAAAGACTTAATCTTACCCCAACACAAAGGTTAGGTCTCTATATTCTTAAACATAAAAACATTTCAAAAGAAGAATTGCAAAAATTAATAGAGGGTGAATAAATTGAAAGTTGGAATAATTTTTGAAGGAACTTATCCTTATATTGTTGGTGGCGTCTCAAGTTGGGGAAATTCTTTAATTTCAAATATGAAAGATGTAGAGTTTTGTGTTATCCACGTAGGTGATGTTCCAAAAAAGAAAATCCCAAAGTATAAACTTCCAAATAATGTTACAGATTATTTTGAATATTATCTTTTTGCAAACTATAAATTTTATAAAAAAAGAAAAATAGGAAAAGAAATTACAAATGCTTTGGAAAATATAATTTCTTATCCTTTTGATGAAAACCTTATGGGCAAAAATCTATATGAATTATTTAAAAAAAATCCCTCTCTTGATTTTACAAGTATATTTAAATCTCAATATTATTGGGGCACGATTGTAAGCTTTTACGAAAAGTATCTTCCATATGAAAACTTTACAAACTATTATTGGACATTATACTCAATGCTTATTCCATTTTTAAATTCTATGACAGTTGATCTTCCAAAGTGTGATGTATATCATACTATTACAACCGGTTATGCTGGCATTTCGGCCATTCTAAATGGTTTAAAATACAATGTCCCTGTAATACTTACTGAGCATGGGATATATCATAGAGAAAGGCAGCTTGAAATCCTAAGAGCTGATTGGATAAAAGAAGAATTCAAAACAGGTTGGATTAAGTTATTTAATACAATAAGTTCTGTAGTTTACAAAGGCTCTGAAAAAATAACAACCCTATTCAGTGAAAACCAAAAATATGAAAAAGAATTTTGTTCTATAGAAGAAAAATTCTTAATTATTCCCAACGGTATAGATACTAACAAATTTTCAAATCTTACATATAGGAAAAGAAAATCTCCATTCAATGTTGGTCTAGTTGGACGCGTTGTGGAAATAAAGGATATTAAAACAGCAATTAAGGCTGCAAAAATTGTAAAGCAAAGAATAAAAGATTTTAAGCTCTTTATTATTGGACCAACAGATGAAGAGCCTGAATACTTTAGAGAGTGCAAAGAGTTAGTTGATATTCTAAATTTGCAAGATACAGTTGAATTTACTGGTATGGTTGATGTAAAAGAATATTACCCAGAATTAAATTTAATGATTCTATCCAGTGTAAGCGAAGGTCAACCCCTTGTAATATTAGAAGCATTTGCCGTAGGTATACCAGTAGTATCTACTAATGTTGGTGCATGCAGGGAACTTATATATGGAAGCAAAGAAGATTTTATATCACCTGCCGGAATTGTAGTAAAACCAAAAGATTTTATATCACTTGCAAAAGCAATAATTTATATGTATGAAAATGATAAATTTAGACTCAACGCATCAGAAACTGGAAAGAAACGTGTCCAAATGAGGTATAGATTAGACCAAATGATAGAAAACTACAAAAAACTGTATCTTTCGGTGGTGAAATAAATGGCAGGTGTGGGCTTCAAACTTAATAAATTATTTTACAAAAATCAAATATCAACAGACGTTCTTGCAGTAATATATTCAATTTTAACATCGTCGGGACCTTGGATAATAACAACTATATCTTTATGGGTTGTTATATATTCTTTAAAGTCAGCAGATATATACTTTAATATGGCTGTTATATATGCATTCATACTTTCGATTATCTTTTCTGGTATTTTTTCCATGTTTCTCTCACGAAGAACCTCAGATCTTATATATTCGAAAAAATATGAAAAAATACTTCCTGAAACACTTTCAATAATCCTAGTAAATAACTTAATTGTAATTACTTATCTTCTAATATTTTTTCTAATCTTTAAACACGACATCAAATTCATTCTTTCCTTTTCCTATTTAACCACTTCACTTATAACATTATGGTTAATATCGGTATCATCACTTGCCACTGATTCAATAAATTGGTATATATTTTCATATTTAACTATGGGCATTTCTTCAATAATCCTAGCAAAATATTTTGGAATTATAGGTTATGCAATCGCAGTAAATATAGGAATAATAATAAATGTATTCGTAATTATTTATTATTTTGGTTCAAGTTCAAAAAAAATTTCCTTTGAATGGCTGAAAGAAGTTAAAAACTACTGGCAAAACCTATTAATTGGTTTTACTTACTATCTTTCAATATGGATAGACGACATAATAGTTTGGAATCATCCAAAATTTGGTGAAGAACCAATTAGTGGATTTAAATTTTCATATGTATATGATAGTCCAATGTTTTTTTCTTATCTTACTATAATTCCAACAATAACAATGTTTATTCTTGTTTTAGAAACTAGATTCTACAAAAAATACAAAAGTTTTTATGACTCTTTGATCAAAGGTCACGTTTTATCTGAAATAATTCTATTAAAAAACTCTATGGAAAAAGAATTAAAGCAAAATATAAGTCTTACAATAAAAATTCAAGCACTTATAACAACAGTATTCTTCATCCTTAACGAGCTTGAGTTGCTACCATTTTCTAATCAACTTTCAAAACCTATACTTCGTCTTGGATTAATAGGTGCCATGCTTAATGGATTTTATTTAATGATGCTTTTGTTAATACTTTATTTTGATTTTAGAAATCTTGCCCTTGCAATAAATCTAAGTGTCTTAGGTTTAAATGCTCTACTAAGTACTATATTTATAAACAAAATTGGGTATGCAGCCCTTGGTTCAGGTTATGCATTTTCATTTGCAATTGGAACCTTTATTTCATATAACTTGCTCAAAAAAAGAGTCAACAAAATTATACAAATAGAATATTCAAGACAAAAGGTTGATCTTGAAGAAGGATACTATCTAAGGTTAAACGAACTAGAACAAATTAGGGAGGAGTTAAAATGAAAAAAGTATTAATAATATTTTTAGTGGTAATTAGTATTATTACATTTTCACAAAAAAAGTTTCTTCTGCTCTATAAGGGCTCTGAACAATATGGAGAATACATGTTAAAGGACTATGTAATTCCCTATCTTGAGAAAAATAAAATAAACTATGAATTACTTGATGTTGAAAGAATGAACTTTTACCGCATAAACTCTAATGACTTTTCAACAATAATAACTTGGTATTATTCAAATGATCTTGAAAACTCTGTATTATATCTTAGGCAGCTTTCAATATTTATAGAAAATGGTGGAACTTTTTTCTTTTTTAACAATATTGGTGCAAATGCAGATGCAAGGGAATTAAATAATGTTTTCAACAAAATTGGAATACATTACAAATATGGATACAAACAATTAACTAATTATCAGATAGAATACGAAAGAAACTTTTTTAAAACGTCTCCAAGCACTGATATAAGCAGGCCAGTTGAAGAATACGAAGTATTCAGTAAAGACACAAAAATAATACTTTCTTTTAAAACAATTGATAAAAAGAAGTATCCAATGATTTTTCTCTCAAAAAACGGCGGTGGTGCAATATTCAACAGTTTTATCGACAAAGAAGGAAATGTTATACTAGATATTCAAAAAATATTACACTATCTTACAAACAAAAAAGTTGGAAGGGAAAATAAAATTTTAGTTGTTTGCGATAAATATGACAAAGAATTCTATCTTGAAAAACAATTTCAACTAAAAAAATTACTTGAATATGCAAAAATAAATTTTGAAACAGTTTACGTTGAAAAATTTTTTGACCATTCATATATAGATCTTACACCTTTTAGATATATAATATGGATAACTGATTCAAAATTTATAACTACTAAAACTATTAAAAGATTTATAAATAACGGTGGAACATTTTTATTTATAACAGATCTTTATAATACTCCATGGAATAACAATATAGTTACTGAGAAAAACAACATAAAAAAGATATTATTCAATAAAAAGTTATTTTTCTTGTCAAATACAGATGAAGGTTGCGAATTTGATATAGATTTTGATATTGACTTTAATGTTGATCTTGACGCCTCAAACATAGTACTTGCAAATCTTGTTGGAAGCAAACCTATCCCAGCCGTTTGGTACAAAAAAGAAGGAAAGGGATACATAGGTTATATATATCCACCAATAATAATGAAGGAAACAAGAGGATTAATTCTTCAGTGTATTCTTGAAATGCAGGATTTTAATATATCTGGATTTCTTAATTCTTTTATATTTTATCTTGATGATTTTCCAATCCCCTCATATAATGTATCAAAAAGAGATGTAATAGACACAGATTTTTACTATAAGACGTGGTGGAAAGATATAAAAGCTTTTGCAAAAAGTTACAACATTAAATATACAATAGTAACACCGTTAAGTTATAATGGAGTTAGCAATCCTCCTTTTGAATTTTCCGAATATCTAATAACTCATTTCCCAAAAGATACTCTCATAGAAATAGATAACTCAGATTTTGAATTAGGACTCCACGGATATAATCATCTATCCTTAACAAAGAAAAATTGGCCAAATCCTCAAAACATAATTGAAAGTTTAAAAGCATCTAAAAAATTCTTAGAATCAATATTGGGTCATAAAATATTTTTAAATAGCTATGTAGCACCAAATAACATAATAGATGAATATGGCGTTCAAAACCTTATAAAAGCCTTACCTGAAGTTACCACTATAGGGACAACGTATAGCTCTACAGATGAATTTTCAGAATATATGATTTACAATAACAACGTTGTGATCATACCAAGAACTACATACGGTTATTATCCATTAAAAAGAATCCTTATTTCTAGTATAAATACACTTGCAAATTTTGGAAGCTTTCAACACTTTATACATCCCGATGATTTTTTTGCAAAAGATAGAAATCCAATGCAAAAAGATTGGGATGAATTAATATCGATACTCGACAAATTTTACTATAAGATAAAATCAAAAATGCCTTGGCTAAAAAATTATACAGCTTCTGAAGCATATCCTTACTTTCTTGATTATTTAACTCAAAAATACGAATACAAGATAAATGAAAATTATATAGAAATAACAATTCCAAATTATTCACTAATGCCCAAATACTTTCTTTTAAAAACTAAACTCCCTGTAGAAAAAATAATTGGAGGTAAAATTGTTTCTTTTTATCTAGAAAATGATATATACATAATCCAAATGCAAGGGACAAGAATGAAAATTTTCTTTTTGAGGTGAAGACGTGGAAGATATTATTAAGCTACTTACGATTGGAATACTACTCTTTTTAATCATACAACCATTATCCATTGAAAGAGTTGAGGTACCTCTTATATATCAACTTCAAAAAATTAATTTAAGAACAATCTATGCATACTACAAGCCTAAATTTTTGATTATTGATGTCCAAGATATTGATGAAAAGGATATATACTATATTAAAAAGCTTAAGGAAAATGGAACAACAATTCTTTCTTACTTAAGCATAGGTGAAGCCGAAGATTATAGAAGCTACTGGAAAAAAGAGTGGTATAAAAATCCGCCTGAGTGGCTAGGAAGTGAAAACCAAAATTGGCCTGGAAATTACAAGGTAAAGTATTGGTATAAAGAATGGCAAAATATTGTTTTTAATATGATTGATGAAATCTTGAAATATGAAGTAGACGGTCTCTACCTCGATCTAATTGATTCATTTGTTTATTGGTCAGAAAATGGATACCCAAAAGAATTTACAGCATTACAGATGATTGACTTTGTCTTTCAAATCTCAAATTATGTCAAAAGTAAAGGAAAATTTTTAGTCGTTCCACAAAACGGGGAAAATATATTAGATTACGATCTTTTAAACAATTATATAAATGCTATCGATGGTATAGGAATAGAATCTTTATTCTTTAAATACACAAAAAGAATTAATGAAAAAATTACTTTAAATAGGCTAAAATACATACAAAAAATTCAAAATCAAGGTAAATTTGTTCTAGTTACAGATTATATATTTTCACCCTTTTATGACAACAGTAAAATAATAAATGAATTTATCGAGTTATGCAAAAAACATAATTTTTTTGGATATCCAGCAAATAAAAATAAAAAACTTTCTGATATTTCTGGTGGACTTAAATATTTTAAAGAAAAAGAGGCCAAATAAGTTGGCCTCCTTATTTTATATTATATTATTTCATATCTTTGCCTTTCCCATTCTGTAACTGCAATTGAAAAATCTTTCCACTCAAGTTTTTTCATCTCTAAAAATTTATTGAAAATATGCTCTCCCAAAGCTTCTTTTATTAGCTCGCATTTTTCCATTTCATCTAAAGCTTCTTTCAAATTTGAAGGTAAATGATCAATTCCAAAATTATCCTTTTCTTCTTCTTTCATGTGATAAATATCCTTTTCAACTGGAAGAGGTGGCTCTATTTTATCTTTTATTCCCTGTAACCCCGCTTTAATTATCACTGCTAATGCAAGGTAAGGATTACAAGAAGGATCTGGAGATCTATATTCAATTCTTGTTCCCATTCCCCTTGCCGCAGGAACTCTAACGAGTGCTGATCTATTTGCAAGAGACCATGCAATATTTACCGGTGCTTCGTATCCTGGAACAAGCCTTTTATAACTATTAATTGTCGGATTGGTAACAGCAGTAATTGACTTTGAATATTTTAATATTCCACCAATAAAGTATCTCATATATTCAGAAATGTCTCCCCTCTTTTCATCAAAAAACATATTTTTTTGCAAATCAGTTGACAGCAAACTTACGTGTACGTGCATACCACTACCATTTACACCAAAAAATGGTTTAGGCATAAAGGTTGCATATAGATTATTTTTTATCGCTAAAGTCTTTATAACCAACTTTACTGTTTGAACTGCATCTGCCGCAGAAAGTGCATTACTGTATCTAAAATCAACTTCATGTTGGGACGGTGCAACCTCATGGTGAGTTGCTTCAACATCTATCCCCATTTCCTCAAGCATAACTGCAACTTCACTTCTTAAATGCTCTGCAATATCTACTGGCAAAAGATCAAAATATCCACCTTCATCCAAGAACTCAAACGAAGGTTTATTGTTCTTTCTTGGAAGAAGGAAAAATTCAACCTCCGGACCTGCATGTGGGACAAATCCCATATCTTTTGCTTCTTGCATCACTTTTCTTAATCTAAAACGTGGGTCCCCTTCAAAAGGTGTGCCATCTTGCTTGTAAACATCACAAATAATTCTAGCACTTCTTTGTCCTTCAAGAGTCCACGGTAAAATTGCAAAGGTATCCGGATCTGGTTTTAAATACATATCAGATTCATTGATTCTAACAAACCCCTCAATTGATGAGCCGTCAAACATAATACCTTTTTCAAAGGCCCTTTTCAAATCTGCAGACGGAATTTCTACATTCTTCAAAGCTCCGTTAATATCGGAAAACTGGAGTCTTACAAATCTGATTTTCTCATCTTCAATTATCCTGAAAATCTCGTCAATTCCCACAGATAACACCCCCTAACATTAATAAAAAAGAAAAATAAGGCATTTAATGCCTTTATAGCTCAATTATAACACATTATCGCTAAAAATCAATAAATTTCAGACAAAATCTTTAAAACTCTTTTAAAATCTTCTGGAAGAGGAGCTACAAATGTCATTTTTTCTTTTGTTGTGGGATGATAAAAAGAGAGTTTTAATGCATGAAGCATTTGTCTTGTAGCGCCATAAATGTCATCTTTTTTTCCACTACCGTATAACTCATCACCTAATAACGGATGGCCTAAGTATTTCATGTGTATCCTTATTTGGTGTGTTCTTCCGGTTTTAGGAAATGCAAAAACAAGTGTTGCATCTTTAAATCTTTTTAATACCTTAAAATATGTAAGTGCATTTTTGCCCCAATCAACTGCGGCCATCTTGGTTCTTACCACCGGATTTCTCCCAATTGGAACTTCTATAGTTCCATAATCTTTTTTTACTATACCTTTTACAATTGCCGCATAAACTTTCTCGGTTACTCGATCTTTAAATTGCTTTGATAAACTCTGATGAGCCTTATCATTTTTTGCAACTACAATAACACCGCTTGTATCCTTATCAAGGCGATGTACTATTCCAGGTCTCAATTCCCCACTTATACCTTGAAAATCTTTGCAATGATACATTAATGCATTTACAAGCGTGCCAGATGTAAAAGATGGTGTTGGATGGGTTATCATTCCCGCACTTTTGTTTACAACAATAATATCTTTATCTTCATATAAAATATCCAATGGAATGTTTTCTGGCAAAATTTCTACTTCTTTAGGCTTTTCTGGAAATTCCAAAAAAACAACATCACCAAGTTTTAATTTATAACTTGGTTTTTTTATTTCATCATTTACTCTTATCTCCCCACTCTTTATTGCTTTCTGAATGTACGTTCTTGAAATCCAACTCGGTGCTTTCTCCTGAACGAATTTGTCCAGTCTCCAACCTTTCTCCCTCGCTGTTACGTTGATCTCCAATATCTCTCCTCCAAAGAAGTACTAATCCTATACCAATTCCACCAACCAAAATAAAAAAATCCGCTAGGTTATAAATAGTCGGCCAGTAAGGCATAGTAATAAAATCTACAACATAACCAAATCTTATTCTATCAACAACGTTGCCAAGCGCTCCGCCTATAATAAATCCTAAAAACATATTTGTCCAGAAAGTTAACTTCTTAAAAAGCGGTATAATTGAAAGACCAATAATAATCACAAGTGTTAAATAAATAACTATTTCCTTAGAGCTTGAAAACAAACCAAACGCCACGCCTTTGTTTGTTGCATACGTTAAATAAAAAAAGTTAAAAAGCCGCGTTGGATTAAATCTCCAATACTCTGTTGCAATATATTTTGTAATTTGATCAATAACAAAAGCAAGAGTAAGCCAGAACAAAAAACCACCTCACAGTTTCCTGTATATAAATGGTGATGCAACTTCAAATCCAAGTTGTCTGTAATTAAAAATTCTTTCTGTATTTCCAATAAACAATATTCCACCTGGCCTAAGGGATTTTGCAAATTTTTCATACAATTCCATTTTTGTCTCCATTTCAAAATATATAACAACATTCCTACAAAGAATCAAATCATATCCAGTTTCAAATCTATCTTGGAGAAGGTTGTGCCTTTTAAAAATAACTCTATTTTTCACATTTTGTTTTACTCTGTATGTTCCTCTACTAGTTACTTCAAAATATTTTTTTAAATATTGTGGTGGAGTACTTACAAATGATCTTTCCTCATATTCACCCATTCTTGCCTTAGTAAGAACACCAATGTCGATATCTGTTGCATGAACTTTTGCAGTAGATGGTGCCTTGAGTTCTTCAAGAAGTATTGCAAGAGAGTATGGTTCTTCTCCTGTTGAACATCCTGCACTCCAAGCCTTAAATTTTGAACCACTTTCTTTCAAAAGTTCAGGTATAAATTTATCTCTAAGTTCCCACCATTTTTCTGGGTTTCTAAAAAACTCAGTAACATTTATAGTCATCCTATCAAAAAATTCTTCCTTCTTTTTTTCATCTTTTTTTATAAGTTCATAATACTCCTTGTATGACTTTAAACCATACTTTCTAATTAACATCTCTATTCTTCTTTTAACTCTATGTGGTTTATAACCTGTAAGATCAAAATTGAAATCTTTTTTCACAACTTCTAAAAACCAGTTAAATTCTTCCATTGAAAATTCTTGTGTATTACCAGATAGAGAATTCAATTGAAAACTGTCTCTTTTCTTTTTGAAATCCTCCAATGACATATATTTCACCCCATTTCCATTTAAAATTTACCTCATCATCGTTTAAAAATAAAAAATTTTCATTGTCTTTTAATACAAATCCAAATTTTCCATTAACTGGCACAAAATAAAATCCCATGTTTTCATTGTTAATATTTAATGCAAATTCTAAACCAAATTTATCAAAATAAACAACTATACCATTATATTCAAACCCAAAAATATTTTCCGTACTATTTTCAAAAAAGACTCTATAATCACTATATTTTAACGCAAAGCCATACATATCTTCGTTAAATATAAAATCAAAAATATCACTATTAAAGTAACTATAATTGCCATAAAAGCCAGTAAATCCCCAAACAATATTTAAATTTTTTTCATAAGGATTTACACTTACATAAAATGGTATCTTCTTATGAAAATAACCATACTCAACCGAGTATGTTTCAGAATATAATTCAAAATTAATATTTAATTGTTCTGGTCTCAATAATGGAAAGCCCTGCTCCCATTTAACAGGCAAATCATAACGAAGCAGGGCCTTTATATTCCAAAATTCTATATTTTGACTTATACTAAATCCATATAATACATTAAATGGATCAACCCAAAAACCTAAAATATTTGAAAAAATTGTTAGAGGAAATAAAAAGAAAAATATTACAATTTTTTTCATCTTATCCTTCTAGTTTTGACATTATTTCTTCAAGCTCTTTATCATCAATTTCAAAGTTTGCATAAACTTCCTGTACATCATCATTATCTTCAAGAACACTAACCAATTTCAATACTTTTTCAGCATCTGCACCTGTTACTTTAACAGTATTTTTTGGAATAAATGTTACTTTTGCTTCACCTTCAAAACCGTTTTCTGCTAATTTATCCTTTACTTCAGTTAACATATCAGGAGTTGTAATAACTTGAATTGGATCATCTTCAATTATGTCTTCTGCACCAGCATCGATTGCAACCATTGCAAATTCTTCAAAATCAGCAATTTTCTCTTTTGGAATTTCAATGATTCCTTTTCTTTCAAATATCCATGCAACTGAACCACTTTCTGCTAATGAACCACCGTGTTTACTTAAAAGGTGTCTCAATTCTTGAGCCGTTCTATTTTTATTATCTGTCATTGCATAAATGTAAAGTGCCACTCCAGCTGGAGCGTATGCCTCATATATGATTTCTTGATAATCTACACCTTCTAATTCTCCGGTACCTTTCTTAATTGACTTTTCAATTGTATCTTTAGGCATATTTGCTGCTCTTGCTCTTTCCAAGACTGCCCTTAATCTTGGGTTTGTTTCTGGATCTCCCCCACCTTCTCTAGCAGCAACTATAATCTCCCTAATCAACTTTGTAAAGATCTTTGATTTTTTCGCATCTTGGGCAGCTTTTCTGTGCTTAATATTTGCCCACTTGTTGTGACCTGACATTTTTTTACCTCCTTCAAAAAATCCTTATCATCTACATTATACCATAAATCATTTTCTATCTTCCGGTTTTATAACTTTATCTATCAAACCGTATTCCAAAGCTTCTTCAGCTGTCATAAAAAAGTCTCTATCTGTATCTTTTTCAATTCTTTCGATTGGTTGGCCTGTATGAAAACTTAGTATCTCATTAATTTTATTTTTTATTCTTAAAAGCTCCTTTGTCATTATCTCCACATCTTTTGCAGGACCTTCTGCCCCACCTAGTGGTTGATGAATCATTATTCTGCTATTTGGCAAAGAAAATCTCTTTCCTTTTGTACCTCCAGCAAGCAAAACAGCTCCCATAGATGCTGCTTGCCCTATACAAATTGTAGCAACATCACATTTTATATACTGCATTGTATCATATATAGCAAGCCCTGCACTTACAGAACCACCAGGTGAATTTATATAAAGTTGAATATCTTTATCAGGATCTTCTGCTTCTAAAAACAAAAGTTGGGCTACAACCAAATTAGCAACATGATCATCTATTGCACTTCCTAAAAATACTATTCTATCTTTAAGTAGTCTTGAGTATATATCGTATGCTCTTTCATATTTTCCGTTGCTTTCAACAACCATTGGAACATACTGATTAATTATTTCCTTCATCCTCGCCACCTTCTTTGTTTATATCAACAATTTCCCTCTCAACATTTTCTGAAATCTTATCTAAAACCTTATCAACAAAAATCATATTTTCTACTTCATTTCTTACTTCTGCTCTTTCTTTAACTAATACTTTTGCTCTTTCAACACTAATACCCCAATATGGAGCAAGAATTTCTGCATATTTTTCAAGCTCTTCATCAGTTGCTTTTCTTTCAATATTGTATTCTTTAGCAATTTTTTCAATTGCTGCTTCCTTTTTCAATTCGCTAACATAGTATTCTCTAATTGCTTCTTTAGCCTTTTCTTCATTATCATATTTTTTTACGTACTCTTCGTATTTCCCTTCCTCTTTCATGTTACTTACAATCAATCTTACTGCATAATCAATTGTTTTTTCTGAAATAAACAATTCTGTTGCTTCTGGAAGTTGTGCAAGAATTTGTTCTCTAATTGAATGCTTTATTTCATCATCGTATATTTTTGTACCTTCTTCTAAAATTTTATTTTTCAACTCATCAAGTGTCTCTAAATGCATTTCAGTTAAATTATTCTTTACAAATTCATCGGTAAGTTCTGGAAGAATTCTCTTGTAAACATCTAAAATCTCTATTTTGTAGTGATAAACTATTTTTTCTTCTTCACCTTTTTGAAATTCTCTATCAAACTCAACAACATCGCCTTTTATGTGTCCTATAAGATTTTGAATTGTAGGTCTTTCATCATCTTTATAAAGTACATACTCATCTTCATTACCATCAACCAAAACCTTACCTGTTTCTTTGTTAGTTACGTATGTCTTAACTCTTACTAAATCGTCAAACTCTGCTGGTCCTTCTTTAGGCTCTAATACTGCATTTTCCTCTCTTAATGTTTTTAATCTTAAATCAAGATAATTTTCTAAAACTTGATCTTTGTTTGCTACTTTTACCTTGATTTTCTCAAAATCTACTTTAGCTACTGGTTTTTTGTGAAAATTAACAACTATTCTTGCACTTTCACTATTTATTTCTTTTTCTGCAATTTCCGGTATAAGTAACAAATTTGACTCTTCCTCAAAAGATTTATATATTTCCTCAACTAATTGTTCGAAAACAAAATAATCATAAAAATCTTTTCCAAATCTAGCTTTAAAAACAGAAAGAGGAACTTTACCCTTCCTAAATCCCTCTATAGTGTACTTTCTATTAAGTTCATTTAATGTTCTCTTTTCAGCTCTTTGTATCTCTGCAGAATCAAATATAAATTCTTTTGTCACAATGTTTTTATCAACACCAAGTTCTTTAATTTCCATACCGCACCTCCTCAAGAGTAAAAAAGGGGGTATTCCCCCTTACTCTTCTATTACAAGCTTAATTAATGACATTTCTGCACCGTCGCCTCTTCTTGGACCAACCTTATAAATTGCTGTATATCCACCTTGTCTGTCTAAGTATTTTGGAGCAATTTCATCAACTAACTTGTTTACCAATCTTCTATCTCCAAGTGCTTTGAATATTTCTCTTCTCAATGCAACTTCTCTTTCCTTTTTATCAGCTTTTTTTGCTTTTACAGCCTTTGTCATTAATTTTTCAAAGAAAATTTGTACAGCCTTTGCTTTTGGAGTTGTTGTAATTATACTACCGTGTTCAACAATTTCTCTTGAGAGATTTCTTAAAGTTGCTTTTCTATGGCTTCCATATCTACCTATTCTGTGTCTTTTCATTCGATGTCTCATTTCAACTTTCCCCCTTTCCGAAGCTGAGCCCAAACTTTTCCATCAACTTTTCTTTTACTTCATCAAGTGATTTTTGACCAAAATTTTTGATTTTCAATAGTTCCTCTTCTCCTCTACTCAACAAATCACCAATTGTTTCAATTTTATCGCGTTTTAAGCAATTTAGTGCACGCATTGATAAATCTAACTCATCAATTTTTCTACTTAAAATATCATTTTCATCAACAACCTCTTCTTCAACTACGCTTACTTCGCTTACTTCAGCAATATCCTTTTCCTCATCAAATTCTCCAAAACTTTCTTCAATAATCCTAAAGTGATCGTTTATTATTTTAACAGCTTTCTTTAATGCATCTGATGGCTTAATATTCTTCTTTGTCCATATTTCCAATACTAACTTATCATAGTCTGTTTTTTTACCAACCCTAACATTTTCTGCAATCCAGTTAACTTTTAAAACTGGATTATAAACTCCATCTAAAACTATCCAACCTATATCAGGTTTTTCATTTCTTTCTGCTGCAGGCACAAATCCTTTTCCTATAGTTGCATAAAGCTTTATTTCCAAATCTGCATCTTCATTTAAAGTTGCAATATGTAAATTAGGATTTGTTACGCTCACACCTGCTGGGACTATTATATCTCCTGCTTTTATCTCACCAGCGCCTTTATGTTGAATTGTCAACTCAACAGGCTCTTCTACATAATCTTCCATTGAAAGCTGAACTTTTTTTAAATTTAAAAGAATCTCAAGAATATCTTCTTTTACACCTTCGATAGTATCAAATTCATGATATTTTTCTGGCCTTACAAATTTTACGTCCGTTATTGCAAGAGAAGGTATTGAAGATAGCAAAACTCTTCTCAATGTATTTCCAATTGTTGTAGCATAACCTTTTTCAAGAGGAGAAAGCACATAACGTGCATAATAGTAATCATCCGATTCTTTGTGCTCCTCCATCTTAAGTCTTTTAGGCATAACAAATTCCATATTTTATCACCTCGAGTACAATTCGATAATTGCTTGTACATCAACTGGAAGATCAATAACCTCTTCTAGTTTTGGATTTCTTTCGTATGTACCTTTATAATTTTCATAATCAACTGTGAGCCATGGCATTGTATTTTTATCTTTATTCAACTCAATTGCATTTTTAACTGGTAAAATATCTCTACTCTTCTCCCTTATTTCTATTACATCTCCTGGTCTTACCTGGTAAGAAGGAATAGTAACCTTTCTACCATTTACCAAAACATGGCCATGATTTACTAGTTGTCTTGCAGTTGTTCTATTAACTGCAAATCCAAGTCTATATACTACGTTATCGAGTCTTCTCTCTACTTGAACTACAAGATTTTCACGGGTATCTCCTGATTTTCTGGAAGCTGTTTCATAATATCTTCTAAATTGTGTTTCAAGAACTCCGTAGATTCTCTTCATTGTTTGTTTAGCTCTTAATTGAATTCCATATTGAGTTAATTTTTTCTTGTCTCTTCCATGATCACCTGGAGCAAAAGGTCTTCTATCAAAAGCACATTTATCTGTAAAGCACCTTTCACCTTTCAGGTACAACTTCATTCCTTCGCGTCTGCAAAGTTTACATTGTGGACCTGTATATCTAGCCATTTATTTCCCTCCCTTAAACTCTTTTCTTCTTTGGCCTGCAGCCATTAAATGGAATTGGTGTAACATCTTTTATTACTCCTATCTCGAGTCCAGCTGCTTGGAATGTTCTTATTGCAGCTTCTCTTCCTGAACCTGGACCTTTTACCAAAATGTCAACTTTTTTCATACCAAGCTTGACTGCTTCTTTAGCAACCTGATCGGCTGCAAGCTGTGCTGCATATGGAGTACCTTTTCTTGTTCCTTGAAATCCGGCAGTTCCTCCACTACCCCAGGTGATTACTTTACCATCTGGATCGGTCAAAGTAATTATTGTATTGTTATATGTTGATTTTATATGAACTACTCCACGATCAACTGCTAATTTCTTTTTTCTTTTGACAACTCTACGTGTTTTTTTGGCCATTTATGTCCCTCCCTATTTTTTCTTTTTAATTCTGCTTGGTCTTGGACCTTTTCTAGTTCTTGCATTTGATTTTGTTTTTTGACCTCTAACTGGCAAGCCCAATTTGTGTCTAAATCCTCTATAACATCCAATGTCAATTAGCCTTTTTATATTTTGCATAACTTCTGTTCTCAATTCACCTTCAACTTTGAAATTTTGTTGAATGTATGTTGCTATTTTACTTATTTCCTCATCGTTTAATTCTCTAACTCTTTTATCTGGATCAATATTTGTTGCTTCACAAATTTGTTTTGCTCTTGTTCTACCAATACCGTATATATATGTAAGTGCTATTTCTACCTTCTTGTCGTTTGGTATTTCAACACCGACGATACGAGCCATCTATCTCCCTCCTCAACCCTGCTTCTGATTATGCTTTGGATTTACTTTACAAATTACGTATACTCTTCCTTTTCTCTTTATTATCTTACAATGCTCGCATCTTTTCTTAACTGAGGATTGTACTTTCATGATTCCTCTCTCCTTTCTTTTTATGACTTTTTCCTATAGACTATTCTTCCCTTAGTTAAGTCGTAGATAGTAAGTTCAACAACAACTTTGTCTCCAGGCACTAGCCTTATAAAATTCTTCCGCATTTTTCCACTGATATGTGCCAAAATTTTGTGGCCGTTTTCAAGCTCTACTCTAAACATTGCATTAGGTAAAGCCTCAACAATTGTACCTTCCATCTTGATAATATCTTCCTTATTCGACAAATCCATCACCCCGCCGGGTTAAAACTTCACATCCATCCTTTTTCACTAACAATGTGTGCTCGAAATGTGCCGCTCTTTTTCCATCTTTTGTAACTACAGTCCAACCATCATCCAAAATTACTACGTGCCAGCCGCCTTCAGTAACCATTGGTTCTATAGCAATTGTCATACCTTCTCTGAGTATTACTCCCGTTCCTTTTTTACCATAATTTGGTATTTGAGGATCTTCATGTAATTTTTTTCCGACTCCATGCCCCACAAAATCTCTAACAACATTAAATCCATTTTCTTCAACATATTTTTGTATCTCGTATGATACATCTCCTAATCTAATTCCAGCTCTTACAGTCTCTATAGCTATTTCCAAAGACTTTTTTGTGACTTCTACTAACTTTGTACCAATTTCATCTGTTTCACCGATTATATACGTATACGCTCCATCACCATAGTACCCTTCATATATTGCTCCAACATCTATTGAAACTATATCTCCTTTTTTAAATACTTTCTTTTTCAATGGAAAACCATGAATAACTTCGTCATTTACTGAAACAGTTGTAATATATGGATAACCATTATAACCTTTAAATGCAGGAGCACATTTCAATTCTTTCAAAATTTTTTCAGCAAGAAGCTCAACATCCCAAGCGCTTGCTCCTTCAACTGCTACTTTTTTAGCCTCGGATAATATTGTTCCAACCGCTTGAGAAGCTATTTTTATCTTTTTAATTTCTTCCTTAGATTTAATATAAATCAACTTCCTCACCTTCTGATAATATTTAATACTTCTTTTATTACTGAATCAACATCTAAAGCACCATTAACTGTAAAAAGTTTGTTAGATTTTTGATAATATTCTATTACAGGATATGTGTTTTCCATATAAACTCTGTATCTTTTTCTTACTACTTCTTCTTTATCATCTTCTCTTTGGTAAAGCTTACCACCACAGACGTCGCATTTTCCATCAACCTTTGGAGGTAGTGTAATTAAATTGTATATCTTTCCACAATTACTACATATCCTTCTATTACTAATTCTTTTAACTACTACCTCTTCATCAACTTCAAAATAAATCACATAATCTAAATCTTTTCCAAGCGAACTCATTATCTCATCTAATGCTTTTGCTTGAGCTACCGTTCTTGGAAAACCGTCTAAGATAAAGCCATTTTTACAATCTTCCTTAGATAATCGTTCTTTGACAATTGAGTTAGTTAAATCATCTGGCACTAGATCCCCACGTTTTAAAATTTCCTCAACCTTTTTTCCAAGCTCACTTTTAGAAGCAACTGCCTCTCTAAACATATCTCCAGTTGATATATGTGGAATATTGAGTATTTCTACTAACCTTTTAGCGTAAGTCCCCTTGCCTGCCCCGGGGGGCCCCAGGAAGACTATATTCATATTGATCATCTCCTTCCTGGGAGTTTACCCTTTTTAACAAAACCTTCGTAATTTCTCATAATCAAGTGTGCTTCCATTTGTTGAGCTATGTCAAGAGCCACACCAACCGCAATTAAGGCACTTGTTCCACCTAACCAAATATTTACTCCCGTTACACCTTGAACAAGATAAGGAACAAGTGCTATTGCTACCAAAAAGAGTGCTCCGACAAATGTTATTCTATTTAATACTCTTGTTATATATTGTTCTGTTGGTTTTCCAGGTCTTATACCAGGAATGTAACCACCGTAGCTCTTAATATTTTGTGCAATATCTTTTGGATCAAAAACAACAACACTATAAAAGTATGTAAAGAAGAAGATCAACACTGCATAAATTGTAATTACTAATGGACTGGTCATTGAGAACAAGGATTTTGCTGTCTCAGAGTTTGTAAGTTGTGCAATTCCAACTGGGATGGAAACAATTGCCCAACCAAAAATTATAGGTATAACACCACTGTGATTAACTTTAATTGGTATATGGGTTGATGTTCCACCATAAATTCTTCTTCCAACCATTCTTGAAGCATATTGAACCATTATTCTTCTTTCTGCTTGTTGTACATAAATAATTCCAATAACCATCAAGAACATTACACCAAGTAAGAAAATCCATTCAAAGATATTCAAACCACCAAGAACTGCTGTTCTAAAGTAAGTTGGATACCTTGCAACAATTCCAGCAAATATTAAAACACTAATTCCATTTCCAATACCTTTCTCGGTAATCCTATCACCAATCCAAAGTAAGAACATTGTTCCTGCAAGGAGAGAAACTGTTGCCAAAAATACAAATGTCCAAAGTGGAATTACAAGAATATTTTCAAACCCTCTTGCAAGTCCAAAGGAAATAACAAATGCTTGAAGTGCACCAAGTAAAACTGTTAAATTTCTCGTTAATCTTTGGAATTTCTTTCTTCCTTCTTCTCCTTCTTTCAACATTTCCTTTAATGAAGGAATAACTGAAGAAAGCAATTGCAAAATAATAGATGCATTAATATAAGGTGTAACACTCAAAGCAAAAATAGAAAATCTTTTGAATGCACCACCGGTAAAGACATCATAAAAACTTAATAAACCACCTGCACTACCTGTACCCATTTGAGAAAAGGCAGCCCCCCATGCCTTTAAGTTCACCCCAGGAACCGGAATATATATACCTAGTCTAAAAACAATTAACATTAACAGAGTAAATACTATTCTGTCACGTAATTCAGGAATTTTAAATGCGTTCTTTAACGCTTTCCACATTATTAAATCACCTCTGCCTTGCCGCCTACGGCTTCAATCTTCCTCCTGGCACTTGAACTAAAGGCATGGGCTACTACTGTCAGAGGTTTTGTTATTTCTCCATTTCCTAAAATTTTAACTCCATCATTTATTTTCTTAATTAAACCAACTTCAAGCAATTTTTCAGGTGTCACTTCGTCACCAGAATTAAATTTTTTTTCAAGATCTTCAACATTAACAACTGTATATACTTTCTTAGCAAAATTTTTGAATCCAAATTTTGGAAGTCTTCTATGAATTGGTGTTTGACCACCTTCAAACCATGGATGTACTTTTCCTGTTCCTCTTGCTTTTTGACCTTTATGACCCTTACCAGATGTTTTTCCTTTTCCAGAACCAATCCCTCTACCCACTCTAATTCTTTTTCTCATGGAACCAGGAGTAGGTCTTATATCTGATAACCTCATATTATATTACCTCCTTATTCCTCTATTTCCTCTACCTTAACTAAATGCCTAACTTTTCTAATCATACCTCTAATTTGAGGAACATCATCTTTTATTACTGTAGAATTTAACTTTCTTAATCCCAATCTTTTTACTGTATCTTTTTGATCATATTTATAACCTATTGGACTTTTAACAAGTGTGATTTTTAATTTTTTCATTTATTAACCCTCCTTTTTTACACCATAGATAACTTCTTGTGGAGTAATGTCTCTTAACTGTGCAATTTTTTCCAATGATAGGAGGTTTTTCAAACCATTAACTGTTGCTTGCGCTAGCACTACAGGATTTGTTGAACCGCTTGTTTTTGTAAGAATATTGTGAATTCCTGCAAGTTCAACAACAGCACGGACGGTTCCATTTGAGATTATACCTGTACCAGGTGCTGCTGGTTTAAGTAAAACTTTTGCTGCATCTTGCCTTCCAACAATTTCGTGAGGAATTGTTCCGTTATAAATTGGTACTTCAAATACATTTCTTCTCGCAGCTGATAAAGCTTTCCTTATTGCATCTGGTACTTCTCTTGCTTTACCTACTCCAACTCCTACTTTCCCATTTCTATTTCCAACAACAGCTAAAACTCTAAATGATAAATTTTTTCCACCCTTAGTAACTTTTGTTGTTCTTCTTATTTCAACTATTCTTTCTTCAAAGTCTTCCCTTGTATTTCTTATCTTCTGTGCAATGTCTGCCATTCAGTGCACCTCCCTTAAAATTCCAAGCCTGCTTCTCTGGCACCTTCTGCAAGTTCTGCAACTCTTCCGTGATATCTGTAGCCACCTCTATCAAATACTACTTTCTTAATGCCTTTTTCAATTGCTCTTTTACCAATTAATTTTCCAACTTCTCTTGCTGCTTCCTTGTTCCAGGTCTTTTTCAAAGTTTCTCTTAATTCCTTATCCAATGTTGATGCTGCAACCAACGTGTGTCCCTTATCATCATCTATTATTTGAGCATAAATATGTTTTTCGCTCTTGTATACACACAATCTTGGTCTATCTGCAGTTCCATGGATTTTTTTTCTGATACTTAGGTGTCTCTTTTTCCTTCTCCAATTCCTGTTCTCTTTTTTTATCATCTCAGTGTACCCCCTTTATGCTTTCTTTCCTTCTTTCAATCTTACTACTTCTCCTACATATCTAATACCTTTTCCTGAGTAGACATTTGGTTCTCTCCATTTTCTAATATCTGCTGCAACTTGTCCTACTCTTTGTTTATCAATTCCACTAACAATTATTTTATTTGGACTTGGTACTTCTACTTTTACATCAGAAGGAATTTCCATTTCAACTGGATGGGCATATCCAAGATTCATCACAAGTTTCTTTCCTTGTAACTGTGCTCTGTAACCTATTCCAACGATTTCAAGTTCCTTTTTAAATCCTTTAGTAACTCCAATTACCATATTGTTAAATAATCTCCAATATGTTCCTGTAAACATCTTCATCTTTTTCAAATCTGATCTTCTTTTCATGTAGTCAACATTAGGTTTTACATTCATTTCATTACCATTAATTTCGACTTTAACGTATGGTAAAAAATCTTGTTTTAATTCACCAAGTGGTCCTTTTACTTTTAAGACATTTCCCTCAACTTTTACTTCTACTCCGTTTGGTATAACAATAGGTTTATTTGCTATACGGGACATTGAGTACACCTCCTTACCAAATATAGGCAATAACTTCTCCGCCAACACCGATTTCTCTTGCTTGCTTGTCAGTTAATACGCCTTTTGATGTTGTTAAAATAGCTATACCTAATCCATTCTTAACCTTTGGAAGATTATCTTTTCCAACATATATTCTTCTTCCAGGCTTTGAAACTCTTACAATACCATGAATTACTCTTTCTCTATTTCTTCTTGTTCCTTTGTATTTCATGTGAATTCTTATTATTCCCTGTTTTCCATCTTCAATATATGTATAGTCTTTTATAAATCCTTCTTTTTTCAATATTTCTGCGATTTCTTTTTTCAAGTTTGATGCTGGTACATCTACTTGTTCTTTTAATGCAACATTTGCATTCCTTATTCGAGTGAGCATGTCAGCTATTGGATCGCTCCACATTGTATTCCCCTCCTTTTACCATGTTGCCTTCCTAACTCCCGGGAGTTTTCCCTCATTGGCCATTTTTCTGAAACAGACTCTACAAACACCAAATTCTCTATATACGGAATGTGCTCTTCCACAAATCTTACATCTTGTATATTCTCTTGTTTTAAATTTCTTTGGCTTTTTCCATCTTTCAACAAGACCTTTTCTTGCCATATTTAAACCTCCTTATTATCTTTTAAACGGGAATCCAAAGAGCTCTAATAATTTTCTTGCTTCATCATCTGTTTTAGCAGTTGTAACAATTACAATATCCATTCCTTGGACTCTTCTGACTTGATCTGGAGATATCTCAGGAAAGACCAACTGTTCGGTCAATCCAAATGAATAATTTCCTCTTCCATCAAAACCATTTGGATTCAATCCTCTAAAGTCTCTAACTTTTGGAAGAACCAAATTAATAAGCTTGTACAAGAAATTGTACATGTTAACTCCTCTTAATGTTACTTTCAAACCTATTGGCATTCCTTTTCTTATTTTAAAGTTAGAAATACTCTTTTTTGCTCTAGTTACAACAGGTTTTTGACCTGCAATAAGTGCTAATTCTTTTGCATGGATATCAATAACATCTTTGTTTCTTGAACCTTCGCCGATACCCATGTTAATAACTATCTTTTCTAGTTTTGGAACTTGATGAATATTTTTATATCCAAATTCTTTCATCATTGCAGGTTTGATTTCATTTTCATACTTTTCTTTCAATGGTATGTACTGCATGCTCTATGCCTCCTTACTTATCTATGACTTCTCCACACTTCTTACAGTACCTTACTTTTGTTCCATCTTCTAAAAATCTGAATCCAACTCTTGTTGCTTTTCCACAGCTTGGACACACTAATGCAACCTTACAAGCATAAATTGGTGATTCTTTCTCAATAATTCCACCTTGTCTCATTTGTGCATTTGGTCTTTGATGTCTTTTTACAACATTTACTCCTCTTACAATTACTTTATCTTCTTTTGGAATTACTCTTACAACTTCACCAGTTTTTCCTTTATCTTTTCCAGAAAGTACCATTACTGTATCGCCTTTTCTTATTTTCCTTGCCACTTCACATCACCCCTTAAAATACTTCAGGCGCTAAGGAGACAATTTTCATAAATCCTTTTTCTCTTAATTCCTTTGCAACTGGACCAAAAACACGTGTCCCCTTAGGCTCGTTATATTTATCTAGTACGACAGCGGCATTATCATCAAAACGAATATAAGTACCATCTGGTCTTCTAATTTCTTTTTTCGTTCTAACAATAACAGCCTTTACAACATCGCCTTTTTTCAAATCTCCATTTGGTACTGCATCTCTAACACTACACACAACTACATCTCCAACTGTTCCCCATTTTCTTCTTGAACCACCCATTACTCTAATAACTCTTAAAAGTTTTGCTCCTGAGTTGTCTGCAACATTGAGGTAGCTTTCATTAATTATCATCACTACTACCTCCTTCCGTTTCTTCGTCTAAAGTCTCATCCGCAAAAACTGATCTTTCTACAATTCTAAGTACTCTCCATCTTTTTAATTTACTCAATGGTCTTGATTCAATAATTTCAACTATATCCCCATCTCTACATTCGTTATTTTCATCGTGTGCATAATACTTTTTTGTTCTCTTAATATATTTCCCCACTCTCGGGTGTTTTACTAATGTACTAACTGCAACTACAACTGTCTTATCCATTTTATCGCTTACAACTTCGCCAACCAATTTCTTTTTAGGCATGTCAATTACCTCCTTACACCCAATTCTCTTTCCCTGAGAATTGTTTTGATTCTTGCTATGTCTTTCCTTGTCTTTGAAATTTGACTGTAGTCCGTAAGTTGTCCCAAAACGTTCTGGAATCTCAAGTTCATGAGTGTTCTTTTCTTTTCTTCTAATAAATTCATCAATTCTTCATTTGTTAAATTTCTAAGTTCAGCAGCCTTCATACTGCTTCACCACCTATCTCATGTCTTTTTACTATCTTTGTTCTTATTGGAAGTTTTGTAGCAGCATATTCTAATGCTTCTCTAGCAAGCTTTTCATCTACACCACCAATTTCAAATAATATTTTACCTGGTTTTACTACTGCTACCCAACCTTCAACGTTTCCTTTACCTTTACCTAGCTTACTCTCAGCCGGGTGTTTTGTATATGATTTATCAGGAAAAACTCTAATCCAAAGTTTACCTGTTTTCTTTAAAGTTCTTGTAATTGCAATTCTACATGCTTCTATCTGTTGTGCTGTAATCCAGTGTGATTCCATAGCTTTAAGACCATACTCTCCAAAACTTACCAATGCACCGCCTTTTGCATTTCCTTTCATTCTACCTCTATGTTGTTTTCTGTACTTAACTCTTTTTGGCATTAACATGTCGTACTACCTCCTTTAGACGTCAGATATCGGCGTCGCCTTTATAAATCCATACTTTAATACCAATTGTACCATATTTTGTTTCAGCTCTAGCTGTACCATAATCGATTATTGATTTTATAGTTTGAAGCGGAAGTCTTCCCTTCAAATACCATTCTGTTCTTGCAATTTCTGCACCTGCAAGTCTTCCAGAAACCATTATTTTTATACCTTTTGCACCTTTTTTCATGGCATTAAAGATAGCTTTTTTCATTACTACTTTGTAAGATGCACGTTTTTCAATTCTACTTGCAATATTTTCCGCTACTAACTGTGCATCAACTTCAGGATTTTTAATTTCCTCAACATTGACTATAAATCTTCTGTTAAATCTCTTCTCAAGATTTTGTCTTAATTCCGTTATTTCTGCACCTTTTTTACCTATGATTATTCCTGGTCTCGCAGATTTTATAATTGCAATTACTCTTTCTGAATCTGGCCTTTCAATAACAATCTCACCAATTCCTGCTTGTGCATATTTATTCTTTATAACTTTTCTAATTTCTTCGTCTTCAAGCAAGTATTCCTTGTAATTCTTTTCATTAAACCATGTTGCCTGCCAATCTGCTGTTATCCCGAGCCTGAAGCCGCGTGGATGAACTTTTTGACCCACCTTACCACCTCACCTTTCTATCACTTTTCTTCCTTTGCAGCCTTTTCGGCTTCCTTGTCTCTAACAATTACTGTAATATGGGACATCCTCTTTTGAATTATATCTGCACTACCTCTACCTCTTGGCCAAATTCTTTTCATTCTTGGACCATCGTTTACATAGCATGTGTAAACATATAAATTTTCCTCATTAAGGCCATGGTTATTAACAGCATTAGCCACTGCTGATTTTAACACATTTTTTATAAGTCTTGCAGCCTTTTTTGGAGAAAATTCAAGAATTGTAAATGCTTCTGAAACATTTTTACCTTTAATTGAATTTGCAACACTTCTTGCTTTTCTTGGAGAAATTCTAACAAATTTTGCTACTGCTCTTGCTTCATACACTGGCATTGTTGCTAATTTTTCTTTTCTCTCTCTATGGAATTTGGAACGTTTCATTCCGTTTCTCTTTATGAGAACTTGCATTGTTTCCACCCTCCTCACTTTTTAACCTGACCCTTGCTAGCAGACTTATCAGCGTGTCCTCCAAATCTTCTAGTAAATGAAAATTCACCTAATCTATGACCAACCATATTTTCTGTAATGTATACTGGAATGTGTTTTAAACCATTATATACTGCTATTGTATGTCCTACCATTTCAGGTACTATCATACTTGCTCTACTCCATGTTTTAATTATTTTCTTCTCGCCTGCTTCGTTAAGCTGCCTTATTTTTTTTAGTAGCTTGGGATCTACATAAGGTCCCTTTTTCGTGGACCTGCCCATCGTTGCACCTCCTCATTAACCATTTCTTCTTCTTACAATCAATTTATCTGATGCTTTCTTTCCTCTTCTTGTTTTATAACCTTTAGCAAGTTGACCCCATGGACTTTGTGGATGGTGTCCTTTTCCTCTTCCTTCACCACCACCATGTGGGTGATCAACTGGATTCATTGCAACACCTCTAACATGTGGTTTTCTACCTTTCCATCTTACTCTTCCTGCTTTTCCATCAACTTCGTTTTTGTGATCTTCATTTCCAACTACTCCGATTGTTGCATAACATTTTACTGGAACTTTTCTAAGCTCACCTGATGGCATTCTCAATAATGCGTATTTCCCTTCTTTTGCCATCAATTGGCACGATGTACCTGCGGATCTTGCAATTTGACCACCTTTGCCAGGAATAAACTCAACGTTATGAACAATTGTACCAACTGGAATATTTTCAAGTGGTAATGCATTACCTGGCTTAATCTCTGCATCAGGACCATTTAATACTGTATCACCAACATTTAAACCCTGAGGAGCTAATATATATCTTTTTTCACCATCTGCATAGACAAGCAATGCTATTCTTGCTGTTCTATTTGGATCGTATTCAATAGATACAACTCTAGCTGGTACTCCTACTTTATCTCTTTTAAAATCAATAATTCTGTATCTTCTTTTGTGCCCGCCACCTCTAAATCTTACAGTTACTCTTCCATAACTATTTCTTCCACCTGTCTTTTTAAGTGGAGCAATTAATGATTTTTCCGGTTCTTTTTTAGTAATTTCGGAAAAATCAGGTATTATCATTTGTCTTCTTGCAGGGCTTGTTGGTTTAAATCTTCTAAGACCCATCATTATTCACCCCTTTTAATGTTCTCCTTCTAATTCCTTAATCGTGTACCCTTCTTTAAGAGTTACTATTGCCTTCTTCCAGGATTTAGTATATCCTTGTCTTGCCATTGCACCACGTCTTAAATCTCTTTTTGGTTTTGGTTTTACGTTTATCACGTTAACCTTTTCAACTTTTACATTAAATAATTTTTCTACAGCTTCCTTTATAAGTGGTTTATTGGCATCTTTGGAAACTTCAAAAACGTACTTTCTATCTTCTCTGGCATAATATGATTTTTCACTAACAATTGGTCTAATAATAACATCTGCGTAGTTCTTCATTAGCCAAGCACCTCCTCGATCTTCTGGACGGTACCTTGGAGGAGCACAAGTTTGTCATGATTCAAAATATCATATACGTTCAATCCATCAATGTTTGTTCTGTCAACACCAGGATTGTCTGCAATGATAACTTTAACTCCTGGAATATTGCGTCCAGAAATCTTAACATTAACATATTCCTCAACTTTCTTTGGAAGAACAACCAAAACTTTTTGATTTTCAAGTCCTAAGTTTTTTAAAACTTCTCTCAAGTCTTTTGTTTTTGGCCTTTCAAATTTAATCTCATCAACAACGATAAGATTTTCTTCTTTGAGTCTTAAAGATAAAGCTGACTTTAATGCAAGTCTTTTCATTTTTTTGTTCAATCTCTTAAAATAAACCCTTGGTTTTGGACCGTGGGCTACACCACCGTGTCTCCAATGTGGTGCTCTAATTGAACCTTGTCTTGCTCTACCTGTGTGTTTTTGAATCCAAGGTTTTCTTCCACCACCGGACACTTCTCCGCGTGTTTTTGTAGAAGCTGTTCCTGCTCTTGAATTTGTAAGTTGCATATCAATATAGCGCCAAATTACATCAAAATTTGGCTCGATAGCAAATACTTCATCTTTTAAATCAACTGTTCCGATGTTTTCGCCTTTTGAGTTAAACAAACTAACTTTTGCCATCCCTAATGCCTCCTTTTTTCATTTTCGAGGCTTGCTCTTATCCTCTTTTAGCTGTTCTAATAAGGACAAGGCCGCCTCTCGCTCCTGGGACGCCACCTTTTACTGCTATTAAATTATTCTCTACGTCTATTTTAACAATTTCTGAGTTTAATATTGTTACACGTTCGTTACCATATTGTCCCGGCATCTTTTTTCCTTTGAAAATTCTTGCAGGTTCTGAATGCTGACCTACAGAACCTAATTCTCTATGAAATTTTGCACCATGAGATTTTGGTCCGCCTCTAAATCCCCATCTTTTCATTGCACCAGCAAAACCTCTTCCTTTGGACCAGCCTGTAATATCTATTTTATCACCTTCGGCAAAAATATCAACCTTTATTTCTTGTCCAAGCTCAAACTCTTCTGGATTTTCTACTCTGAATTCTTTTAATATTTTCAATGGTTTGACACCTGCTTTTTTGAAAACTCCTTCCATTGGTTTATTAACTTTTTTTGCTTCTTCAAAACCAATCTGTATTGCATTGTATCCATCTGTATCTATTGTTTTCTTCTGAACAACATAACAAGGACCAGCTTTTATAACTGTTACAGGAATGACTTTATCATCCTTAAAGATTCGGGTCATTCCAACTTTTCTTCCAATAATCATTTTCATCTCTAGCACCTCCAAGTTCAAATCACAAGTTGATTTCAACGTCAACTCCAGCTGGAAGATTAATCTTCATCAAAGCATCTATAGTTTTTGGTGATGGTTCCAAAATGTCAATCAATCTCTTGTGAATTCTCTTTTCAAATTGTTCCCTAGAATCTTTATGTTTTAATGGTGATCTTAAAACAACATAAAGTGTTCTTTCTGTTGGCAATGGAATAGGACCTGAAACCTTTGCGTTTGTTTGCTTTACAATTTCAACAATTTTCTTTGCTGACTCATCTAATAATTTATGATCATATGCCTTCAACCTAATTCTTATCTTCTGTCCTGGCATTTTGTTCCCTCCCTTTTTATTTCAGGAAGAAAGGGGGAAATCCCCCCCTTTCCAAAATTTATTTTACTCAACAATTGCTGTTACAACACCTGCTCCGACTGTTCTTCCACCTTCACGGATAGCAAATCTCATTCCTTCTTCAATAGCTACTGGATAGATAAGTTTAATTGTCATTTCAACATTGTCACCAGGCATTACCATTTCAACACCTGCTGGGAAGTCAATTAATTCTCCAGTAACGTCAGCTGTTCTAATGAAGAATTGTGGTTTGTAACCTTTTTGGAATGGAGTGTGTCTTCCTCCTTCTTCTTTCTTCAATACGTAAACTTGTGCTTTGAATGTTGTGTGAGGAGTAATTGATCCTGGTTTTGCAAGAACTTGTCCTCTTTCAACTTCGTCCTTGTCAATACCTCTCAACAAACATCCAACGTTGTCACCAGCAAGACCTTCGTCAAGGATCTTTCTGAACATTTCAACACTTGTAACAACTGTTTTCTTTATATCGTAGCTCATACCAATAATTTCAACTTCGTCACCGGGTCTGATAACACCACGTTCGATTCTTCCTGTAACAACTGTACCCCTACCTGTGATTGAGAATACGTCTTCAACAGGCATTAAGAATGGTTTGTCTGTTTCCCTTTGTGGTTCTGGGAAGTAAGAATCCATTGTATCAAGTAATTCTTTTATAGGTGCGTATACTGGATCGTTTGGATCATCTGGACCTTCAACTGCTTTAAGTGCAGAACCTCTTATTACTGGAAGATCGTCACCAGGGAATTCATATTTGTTAAGAAGTTCCCTAACTTCCATTTCAACTAAGTCAATTAATTCTTCGTCATCAACCATATCTGTTTTGTTAATGAAGACTATCATTGCAGGAACGTTAACTTGTCTTGCAAGAAGAACGTGTTCTCTTGTTTGTGGCATTGGTCCGTCTGTTGCAGCAACAACAAGGATTGCTCCGTCCATTTGTGCAGCACCAGTAATCATGTTCTTGATGTAGTCTGCGTGACCTGGACAGTCAATGTGTGCATAGTGTCTTGTTTCTGTTTCATATTCGATGTGTGAAATGTTAATTGTAATTCCTCTTTCTTTTTCTTCTGGTGCCTTATCGATTTGTTCGTATGGAGTATAATCTGCTCTACCAAAGAATGAAAGATACTTTGTTATAGCTGCTGTTAATGTTGTTTTTCCGTGGTCAATGTGTCCGATGGTACCTACGTTAAGGTGAGGTTTGCTTCTCACAAACTTTTCTTTTGCCATAATTCACCCTCCTTTATCCTTTGTGGATAACTTATTTTGAAATAATTTTTTCCGCTAATTTATCTGGAACTTTTGCATAACGTTCCAAAACCATTGTGTATGTTGCACGACCTTGAGATAATGATCTCAAATCGGTTGCATACCCAAACATTTCAGACAATGGAACAAGCGCTTTTATTATTCTTAAATGTCCTCTTGATTCAAGTGTTTCAACATGCGCACGTCTTGAGTTTAAATCTGCTATTATGTTACCCATATATTCTTCTGGGGTTGTTACTTCCACTCTCATAATTGGTTCAAGTAAAATTGGTTTAGCCTTTTTAACTGCTTCTTTAAACGCCATACTTGCTGCAATTTTAAACGCCATTTCAGATGAGTCAACTTCGTGATATGAACCATCCAAGAGTATTGCCTTTATTCCAACCATTGGATATCCTGCAAGAACACCACTTTGTGCAGCTTCCCTTACACCTTCTTCAACAGCTGGAATATATTCCTTAGGAATAACTCCACCAACGATCCTATCTTCAAATTCAAAAGTTTTACTTAAGTCAATCGGCTCAAATCTCATTATAACATGACCGTATTGTCCTCTACCACCGCTCTGTCTGATGTATTTTCCTTCTGCTTCTGCTGCTTCTTGAATGGTTTCTCTATATGCAACTTGAGGTTGACCAACTCTTACTTTAGTGTTAAATTCTCTCTTTAACCTATCCACTATTATTTCAAGATGCAATTCACCCATTCCAGAAATAATAGTTTCACCCGTTTCGTGATCAACATAAGCTCTAAAAGATGGATCTTCATCACTCAACAATGTCAATGCTTTAGAAAGCTTGTCTTGATCATTTTTTGTTTCAGGCTCTATTGCTATTGAAATAACTGGCTCTGGAAATTCCATTTTTTCTAAGATGACAGGTCTTTTTTCATCACAGAGAGTATCACCAGTTTTTGTATCCTTTAATCCTATTGCCGCTACAATATCACCAGCTCTTACATATTCAACATCTTCTCTTTTATCTGCGTGCATAAATATTAACCTTGAAATTCTTTCTTTTTTACCTTTAGTTGAGTTATATACATAACTTCCCTTTTCGAGTCTACCACTGTAAACTCTAAAGAATGTTAATTTTCCTACATATGGGTCTGCCTGAATTTTAAAAGCTAAAGCTGTAAATGGTTCATCCTCTGATGGTTTAATTTGCACTTCTTCACTGTTTTGATCCCAACCTCTAACTGGTGGCATATCAAGCGGTGATGGAAGATATTCCAATATTCCATCTAAGAGAGGTTGAACACCTCTATTCATTTTTGCAGAACCACAAAATACTGGTGTTGCTTTATTCTCAATAGTTGCCTTTCTAAGTGCCTTTTTAATAAGATCATTTGATATTTCTTCTTCTTCAAGATAAAGCATCATTATCTCGTCATCTAATTCAGCAACTTTTTCTAACAAATCTTCTCTCATTTCTTCAGCTTTTGCCCTATACTTTTCTGGAATCTCTTCGTAAACCATTTCTGTACCATTTTCATTTAACCATCTAATTGCTTTCATTTCTATTAAATCTATGACACCTTCAAAAGAATCTTCAGCACCCATCGGCATTTGGACAGGTATAGGATTTGCTTTTAACCTGTCCACCATTGTTTGAACAGCCATTTCAAAATCTGCTCCAAGTTTATCCATTTTGTTCATGAAGGCAATTCTTGGAACGTTGTATTTATCAGCCTGTCTCCAAACTGTTTCAGATTGTGGCTCAACACCTGCTGCAGCATCAAAAACAGCAACTGCTCCATCTAAAACTCTTAAAGCACGTTCAACTTCTATCGTAAAGTCGACGTGCCCTGGCGTGTCAATAATATTAATACGATGGCCTTTCCACATACATGTGGTTGCAGCAGAAACTATAGTAATACCTCTTTCTTTTTCCTGGACCATCCAGTCCATTGTTGCTGTACCATCATCAACGCTACCAATATTATGCTTCCTACCTGTGTAAAAAAGAATCCTTTCAGTTGTGGTAGTTTTACCAGCATCAATATGAGCCATTATTCCAATATTTCTTAATTTTTTCAAGTCAACGTATATAGCCTGTATCTCCTTCATACTCTCCTCCTACTTACCATCTGAAGTGTGCAAATGCTCTGTTTGCTTCAGCCATTCTGTGAACATCCTCTTTCTTCTTAATCGCAGTTCCTGTATTATTAAATGCGTTAACAAGCTCTTCTCCAAGCTTTTCAGCCATTGGTCTACCTTTTTTTGATCTTGCTGCTTCAACAATCCATCTTAAAGCAAGAGAAGTTTTTCTTGGCTCTTCAACTTCAATTGGAACCTGATAAGTTGCACCACCGACTCTTCTTGGTCTTACTTCGACAAGTGGTCTTACATTATCAATTGCCTGATGTAAAGCTTCTAGGGGATCCTTTTTTGTTTTCTCTGCCAAATATTCCATTGCTTTATATACAATTTTTTGTGCTATTGATTTTTTTCCATCCCACATTACTCTATTTATAAGCTTTGAAACCAATATATCATTATATATTGGATCAGGTGGAACTTTTCTAACTTCTGCTCTCCTTCTTCTCATTTGTTATTCCCTCCCGACTTATTTCTTAGGTCTCTTAGCACCGTATTTACTTCTGGATTGTTTTCTATTTTCAACACCTGCTGCATCCAATGCTCCTCTAATAATCTTATACCTAATACCTGGCAAGTCCTTAACCCTTCCACCTCTTACCAAAACAACAGAGTGTTCCTGCAAGTTATGACCTATACCTGGAATATATGCTGTAACTTCTATTCCATTACTTAACCTAACCCTAGCAATTTTTCTCAAAGCTGAGTTTGGTTTTTTTGGTGTCATTGTAGAAACTCTGACACAAACTCCCCTTTTTTGTGGATGTCCTTGAAGTGCTGGAGATTTTGATTTTTCCTTAATAACCTTTCTACCGTGCCTTACCAACTGATTAATTGTAGGCATCTAAACCCTCCCTTCGAAAACTCTTAAATTGTTCGATTCAGCCACGCCGCAAAACTTTACAAACTAAATTATACATATTTATATATAAAATCTCTTGAAAAATAAGTGAAGATTTTGTTTCATCCACTCTTTCGTGCGTTTTAATGAGGGGTCTTAGAAAAAAAGAGGGCTTGTACAAGCCCTCTGGCTGGGGCGGTAGGACTCGAACCTACACTGCTGGAGCCAAAGTCCAGTGTCCTGCCAGTTAGACGACGCCCCAACTAAAAAAGATGGGGACTAACCCCACTGGTGGGTGCGGCAGGGATTGAACCTGCGGCCTCTTCCGCGTCAAGGAAGCGCTCTCCCACTGAGCTACGCACCCAGACCGAATTTTATTTTAACACACAAAAAAATATTGTCAAGAGTTATATAAAAATTTTTTTGAATTTTGCCTCTTTAAAGGTATAATAATAAATGTAAAAAAAACTTTGTGAGGTGAAGTCATGATAGTAACCGAAGAAAATTACTACTCAAGATTAGACAAATTTTTAAGAAAAAAACTTTCAAATTTACCTTTGAGTGCAATCTATAAATTAATCAGAACTGGAAAAATAAAAGTAAACGAAAAAAAAGTTAAAAATCCTTCATACAAGATAGAAATAGGTGATGAAATTACTATTGAAGAGGATATATCAAAATACAATAGGGAAATCAACAACAAAGTGGTTCCAATAAAAATGGACCTTGATATTGTATATGAAGATAACGATATTCTAATAATAAATAAACCAGCAGGTATTCCAATACATCCTGGCAAAGGAACACATATCGCAACATTGATCGAAGGATTAATGTACTATGGTCAAGAAAAAAATTTCACTCCACATCTTGTCCATAGATTAGATAAACATACATCCGGCATATTAATAATTGCAAAAAACACCCAAAGTGCAAGAGAATTAGGAGATATAATCGCCAGCCGTAACATAAAAAAAGAATATATCGCTCTTTGCAAAGGTAAATTATCAAAAGAAGGAAAAATTGATATACCTCTTGAAAACAAACAAGCTTTAACTACATTTAAAACACAAAAAGTATATAAAACACATTTAGGAGAGTTTTCTCTTTTAAATGTAAATATTAAAACAGGAAGAAAACATCAAATAAGGAAACATTTAAGTCTGATAAAACATCCAATAATAGGAGATGACATCTATGGTGATAAAAAACTCAATCGTGAATTTAAAAGAGAATATGGTTTAAAAAGATATTTTTTACATTGTCACTCCATGGAATTTTACTTTAAAAATAAGCATATAGTAGCTACTGCTCCGCTTTCAAGAGACTTAAAAAATGTATTAAAAAATCTCGAAAAGGGTGAATAATTTGAAAAGAATAGTTCCCTTCATTATTTTCTTTTTCGTTAGCACATTATTTTCTATTACTATATATTTTAATACCTTTGATAATTCACTAATTATCAATCAAAAAGTATATAAATTTTCGGGTGAAGCTCAGCCTTTTAAAGGTAAAATTATAACATACTTTAAATCCCCCTCTATAGAAATTGGAAATGTAGACATTCCTAATGACTTGTTAGTTCTTGAAGATGGACAAACAATCGGACAAAATGGAACTATAGTAGTCTCTAAAGATGTTTTTGACAAAATGGTTGAATTGTATACAAATAATGATATTGAAAAAGTTATAATCGACCGTTTTCCAGTTGAAATATATGATGATAAAATAATTGTAAAAGAATTAACTTCTAGAGATAAATTAATATCATATTTAAAGATTTTCAAAAACAATTTCGAAATCATAAATTTAGATTACTACCTTGGTACATATGATATTACTCCTGATACACCTAAGATAGAAATAACTACATTCTCATTTCCAAACATTGGATATTACAATGTCAAAATACATGACAAAAGTGCTGTCTATACTAAAGTGTATGTAAATGGAAAAGATTCAAAAAAAAGTGGTACTCTTACAAGCGGGACATATAAAATATTTGTCAAATGCATGGATGAACTAGGATATGAATCCTCCAAAACAACTTTTTTAGACATTCCAAAATCGAAAATTAACTTTCAAAAAATCGATGTGGAATTTGGAAAAGAAACAAAATTTGGAAAAATAAACTACATAGGAACCAGAAACTTTTACGAAATTACTCCATTAACATCAACTATTACAACAATAACTTCGAAAGATACAACTTCTCCGACAATTAACGTATCAATCAAAAAACTTTTTGATGATTATTACTCCATAAAAGTTTTATCAAATGACCTTAATAAAACAAAAAATATAATACTTCTAAACAACAATCCAATTAATAACGGGGTAGTAAAGCTTAAAAAAAGCAAAAATTTACTGATCGTAATGTCAAAAGATACCTTTGACAATTATAAGTTAAAACATGTTAGTATTTATAATTATAAAACATTAGACTCGACTCTAACCTTTCTTGATGAAAAAAGATGGATTAATATTGGAGGGGTGTTAATAAAATCTCCATATATTATATCTTGGGTAAATCCTAATATCGAAAGGAGGATCTATGAAGATAAAAGATATATTATCAACATCGAAAAGTAAGGTTATTTTTCTTTCGATATTTTTAATCATTGCTTTAATTGGAGCATTATTAAGAACTAACAATGATTTAAAAAATATGAAAGTTGACATTGTTTTTGAAAATTCAAACAAGATTGAATTTTTTGATGGAAAAAATATTAAAAATAAAGAAGCCGTGTATATTATTCCTAAAGATGCTACCAACATTAATCTGGAAGGTATAAACTTAAACGGAAAAAAATTTGGAATCCTAGAATTTAATATTTCTGAAACTATTTCAAAAGAATTTGCCAAAAATCTTTCAAAAGATATGGTAATAACAGTTCATTATATAAAACCAGAAGAACTTTCAAAATACAATGAAAAAACTTTATTTAAAAGACTTTGGAGAGCAGTTGTCGAAAGAAGTATTGACTTAATAGTTCTTCCAAAAACACCTATGACTGAATCCGTAGCAAAAGAATTCAAAAACTACTTTAAAATTTCTGACGCTTCGCCTTATATACCAAATATTGAATTCAAATACTTTTTTTCAACAATTTTAATAATATTCGTTTTATATTTTTTCCCTTACGCAATTTTTCTCTTACCAACTTTATATTTTTCTTACGAAATTTTTATTTCATTAGTTAGCATATTAGGAACAGTAGTAATATTTTTTAAAATAAAAGACAATATTTTAAAATTCTTTTCTTATTTCACTTTAGGAATTTTAACAAATCTATCATTGTATGATTTTGAACATTTGAACAATATAAAAACATACTGGGGAGTAAAACTTTCACTGGTGTTATTACCATCAATATTACTAATACAGTTAATAATAAAAGAAAATAAAAAGATAAAATCACATCTTAAGTTTTTAATACCTCTATTTACCATTTTTGGAATATATTATATAATTAGAAGCGGTAATTTTGGATTTGTTACAGACTTTGAAAGAAATATACGTGAGTTTATCGAAGATTTATTCATCATCAGGCCAAGAACAAAAGAATTGTTATTTTATCCTCTTGCATTTTTAATCCCATATTTAAAGAGTAACTTTTACAAAAAACTTTCTGAAATATTTGCAAGTATTGCATTTTTATCAACATTTAACACATTTTGTCATATAAGAGCTCCTCTATTTGTAAACATCTACCGCGAACTGATAACTTTATTTTTAACGCTTATCATCTATTCAATTTTCAAAATCTTTTTTGAAAGGGGAGAATATTATGAGGAAAACAAGAATAGTAACCACTATAGGACCGGCAACAGAATCTGAAGAAATGCTAGAAGAACTTGTAAATTCGGGTGTAAACGTTTTTAGATTAAACTCATCTCACGACACCATTGAAATTCACAGAGAAAGAATTAGAAGGTTAAAAAAAATAAGAGAAAAATTAAACACACCATTTTCTATCCTTATTGACCTTTCTGGCCCAAAAATTAGAACAGGAAAGCTCAAAGAAGAATACATAACCCTAAAAGAAGGATCTCAATTAAAAATAACAACAGAAGATTTATTAGGCGACGAAACCATATTATCTGTAAATTACAAAAGATTTCCACTTGAAGTAAAAAGCGGTGACAGAATTTTACTAAATGACGGTGCAATAGAACTGACTGTTGAAAAAGTTGAAGATAATTTAGTATACACTAAAGTTATAAGAGGTGGAAAAATAACACACCATAGAGGTGTTAACCTTCCCGGAGTTGACCTTTCAATTTCTGCTGTCACAGATAAAGATAAAAAATTTATTGACCTTGCCATCGAAGAAGATCTTGACTACATTGCCTTGTCATTTGTAAGAAAAGCTTCAGACGTAAAATACGCAAAGTCATTAAGCAATGGCATTCCAGTAATTGCAAAAATTGAAACGGCTCAAGCATTGGACAATCTTGAAGAAATAATTTCAATTGCTGATGGTGTTATGGTAGCAAGAGGTGATCTCGGTGTAGAAATTCCATTATCTCAAGTCCCAATCGCTCAAAAAAGAATAATAGAAACAGCAAATAGAATGTCAAAACCTGTTATAACTGCTACTCAAATGCTCGAATCAATGATCAATAATATGACTCCAACAAGGGCAGAAGTATCTGACATAGCAAATGCTATACTAGATGGAACAGATGCTATTATGCTTTCGGCAGAAACCTCGATAGGAAAATACCCACTTAGAGCAGTAGCTGTAATGGATGAAGTATCAAAAAATACTGAAAAATTTCTTTTAGACTACGATTCAATTGAGCTAGAATGGATAAGAAATTACTATATATCAGAAAATATAGAAGATGCTATTTCACATGCTGTATATAACCTCTCAAGAGATATAAATGCAAAATTAATCATCACTGCAACTAGCACAGGAAAAACTGCAATAAATATTGCTCGCTTAAGACCTTCAGTTCCTATAATGGCTGCTACTCCAAACCTTTCAACCTATTATAGATTGAGTCTTGTATGGGGAGTAATCCCTGTAATGATCAACCAAACACTTTCAACTGATGAAATGATTATAGAAGTAATGAAAAAAGCAAAAGAAACAAACCTTGCAAGCAAAGGTGACAAAGTAATTATAACCGCAGGAATTCCATGGGGAAGACCTGGAACAACAAATACACTCCAAGTACATGAAATAATATAAATCAAGACCTTTTTACTAAAAATGTTGACAAATAAAACTTTTATGGTATTATATTAACGGATGTATGGCCCCATAGGATAACGGCTAGTCCATCGGATTCTCAGTCCGAAGGTCGGGGTTCGATTCCCCGTGGGGCTGCCAAAGAAAGCCCCAGTAGTTCAACGGATAGAACGGCGGATTCCTAATCCGCAAATGGAGGTTCGATTCCTCCCTGGGGCACCATGAAATTTGGGCCGTTAGCTCAACAGGTAGAGCACCTGACTCTTAATCAGGGGGCTGTGGGTTCGAGTCCCACACGGCCCACCAGGTTATAGTAAAGAGGAAGCGCCCGCTTCCCACCCCAAGCGAAAGCGAAGGGGTTATAAAGTAGTAAACGAGGTTTTAGATTAACGTTAATAGGATGAATAATGTATCGGCGGGCGTTGTGCACGCCGATATTTTTTATGTTAGGAGGGATGAATTATCGATAAGATAATTAAAAACGAGGAAATTACAGCACCAGAGGTAAGAGTGGTAAATCAAGAGGGAAAACAACTAGGAGTTATGCCAACACAAAAAGCTCTAGAGTTTGCATATTCTCAAAAATTAGATTTGATCTTGGTTGCTCCAAATGCTAAACCACCGGTTGCTAAAATAATGGACTATGGAAAGTACAAATACGAACTAGCAAAAAGGGAGAAAAAGGCAAAGAAAAACCAAAAAATTATTGAAGTAAAACAAATGAAATTCCGTATAAAAATAGACGAACATGATTACCAAACAAAGTTAAAGCATATCAAAAGATTCCTTGAAGCGGGAAATAAAGTAAGGGTTGTAATAATGTTTAGAGGTAGAGAAATGGCTTTTGCTGATAAAGGAAAAGAAATTTTAGATAGAATTATTAAAGATTTGCAAGATGTAGCTAGTGTTGAAAAAGCACCAAAACTTGAAGGAAGAGACATGTGGATGATGTTAAAACCAAAAAGTTGAGGAGGGAAAATATGGCTAAACAAAAGATGAAAACGCATAAGTCAGCCGCAAAGAGATTTAGAGTTACTAAAAATGGAAAAATTATTAGAAGAAAAGCATATGCATGGCACAAGACGGGTAAAAAGAGAAGATCAACACTTAGAAGACTTAAAGTTGAAACAGAAGTAAAAGCTTGCGATAAAGACAGAGTACTTAGAATGCTTGGTAAAAAATAAAATAAAACGACTTGAAGGGAGGATAAATCATGCGTGTAAAAAATGCAGTAAACGCTAAGAAAAAAAGAAGAAAAATACTAAAGGCAGTTAAAGGATACCATGGAGCTTTAAGTAGAAGATATAGGCTTGCTAAACAAGCATATATCAAAGCAAAAAAACATGCATATGTTGGTAGAAAATTAAAGAAAAGAGACTTTAGAAAACTATGGATTACCAGAATAAATATTGCTGCTAGAAATGAAGGATTAAAATATAATGAATTAATTCACGGATTAAAATTAGCTGGAGTAACGATTAATAGGAAAATGTTATCTGAACTTGCTGTAAATGATCCAGAGTCATTTAAAGAATACGTAAATATTGCAAAACAAGCTATCGGAAAATAATAACTCACCCTTCTGGATCCCTGCCTCGGTGCCCTTTTAGGGTCGGCAATGGAGTTGAAGGAAGGGGAGGGTTTAACCAAATCAGGAGGTGTATATTGTGGCAGTACTTACAATGAAACAACTTTTGGAAGCGGGTGTTCACTTTGGTCACAGGACTCAAAGATGGAACCCAAAAATGAAAGAGTACATATTTGGTGCTAGAAAAGGTATTTACATAATCGATCTTCAAAAAACTTCCAAACTTCTTGATGAAGCATATAACTTTGTAAGAGATAAAGCAGCTGAAGGAGGAACTATCCTCTTTGTCGGAACAAAGAAACAAGCTCAACAAGTTATTAAACAAGAGGCAGAAAGATGCGGTGCATTTTATGTAAACCACAGATGGCTCGGTGGACTCTTAACAAATTTCGAAACAATCCGTAAAAGAATTGACAAATTAATTGAACTTGAAGAAATGGAAGCAAACGGAGAATTTGATCATTTACCAAAAAAAGAACAAAGTAGATTAAGAAGAATTCTCGAAAAACTCAGAAAAAACCTTGGTGGTTTAAAAAACATGACAAGTCTTCCAGACGTTATTTATATTGTTGACCCAAGAAAAGAAAGAAACGCAGTTTACGAAGCAAATCTTTTAAAAATCCCAACCGTTGCTATCGTAGATACTAACTGTGATCCTGATGAAATTGACTATATAATCCCAGGAAACGATGATGCAATCAGGGCAATCCAACTTATCACTTCAAAAATTGCAGATGCATATCTTGAAGGAAGAGAAGGCGTATCCTTCGGCAGTGAAGAGGCTGAAGAAAATAATCAAAAAGAAGATAATGAAGAAATATTTGAAATTGAAGATGTAGATGAAAGTGAAGAAATGTAAACAATAGCCCCCGAAAAGGGGGCTTTTTTGACAGGAGGGAAATTAATTGTTTATTGCTTTTGAAGGAATTGATGGATCTGGAAAAAGCACTCAACTTAATCTTCTTTCTCAATATTTAAAATCTAAAGGGAAAAAAGTGCTAAATATCAGAGAACCTGGAGGAACTATCCTTGGTGAAAAAATTAGAGACATTCTACTTGATAATAATTTAAATATAAATAAAAGAAGTGAATTATTATTATTTCTCGCCTCAAGAGCACAATTAGTAGAAGAAGTTATAAAACCTCATCTTGAAAGAGGTTTTTTTGTTTTGGCAGATCGGTTTTCTGATTCAAGCATTGCATATCAAGGTGGAGCAAGAAACATTGGAGTAGAAACTGTATCCACATTAAATGATTTTGCAACAGACAACATTTATCCAGATATAGTTTTCTATATAGATATTCCAACAAAAATCGCAATGGAAAGGCTTAAAAAGAAATATTTAGATAGACTTGAACGGGAAGGGCAAATATTTCTTGAAAAAGTGAGAAGTACGTATTTAAAATTATCAGAATTGAGAGATAATTTCTTTATAATAGATGGAACAAAAAGCATAGACAGTGTTTTTGCTGAAATAAAATCAATTGTAGAAGCACATTTAAAATCCTAAATCATCGAAAAATATTTAGTTATAATTTCTCTTGCAAGATCAATTACCTGCTGAATCATCCATCCTCCTAAAAAAAGTAACGTTAAAAATAAAACAATAATTCTTGGAGCAAACGTAAGAGTTTGCTCATTTATTTGTGTAGCTGCTTGAAATATACTGATTAATAATCCAACAATTAAACTTATTAAAAGAGGTGGTAAAATTACCGTTAATAAGGTTTTTATTCCAAGCCCAAATACATCTAAAAATACTTCTATAGTCATTTTTAACCGCCTCCAAAGCTTTTAATCAAACTACCAATCAACATATCCCATCCGTTAACAAGAACAAACAAAAGAATTTTAAATGGCAATGAAACCAATACTGGTGGGATCATAATCATACCAAGAGAAAGCAAAATACTAGCAACAACCATATCCATTACAATAAAGGGTATATACAATAAAATCCCCATTTTAAAACCTATTTCAAGCTCGCCAATAACAAAGGCCGGAATAAGAACAGAATTAGGTGCCTCCTCAACCGAATCTATTTTTTTCCCCACATTATCAGCTAACATAAAAACATTATCTTCGTTATGATGAATTTTCAATTCAGTAATCATAAATGTTCTCAGTCTATCCATACTTCTAGAAAATAGCTCTTGGTAACCTATTTCTGAATTTAAATAAGGAGTAATTGCATTGTTATAAATATCGTTCCAAACTGGCTGCATTATAAAAAATGTTAAAAATAATGCAAGGCCTATTAAAATTTGATTCGGAGGCGTTTGTCTAGTTCCTAAAGCATTTCTCAAAAAAGAAAATACTATTATAATCCTTGTAAACGATGTAAATAATATTAGAATACTAGGGGCAAGAGATAATACGGTTAAAAGTAAAAGAATTTCTAATGTATTAACTAAATCCCTCGGTTGTTGAGGTGGGCTCAGTTGTATACTAATATTTGGAAGTGGAACTTCATCTTGTGCAAATGAAACAAAAACAATTACAAGAAATAGTAAAACAAAAAAACGCTTCACTTTTTGTCACCTTTTTTTACTATATTTTTGAAAAACTCGAGCTTGAAATTTGAATTTTCAAACTCCCCACTTTCAATTGAATCAAGCTTTTTTAACACAGTACCACCATTATCAGTCACCAAAATTACATAATATTCTTCAACTATTCTTACTACAACTATATAACTATTTCTAGAAATAAATTTTCTTTCAATAACAGAGATAAAATGTCCCCCTACATTTCGGGGGACCCTGTTCTTTATAACCAAATAAGTACCTAACATAACTGCTACAAAAATCAGCATTGATATTGCAAAACCAATCAAAGAAGAAATAACGTTCGCCCCCTAACCAGAAACCTTTTGAATTGCTTCAATAACTCTTGCAGGTTGGAATGGCTTTACTATAAAATCCTTGGCCCCTGCTTGAATTGCTTCAATAACCATTGCTTGTTGCCCCATAGCGCTACAAACAATAATAGTAGCATTTGGATCTATCTTTTTTATCTCTTTAATAGCATCAATACCATTCATCTCTGGCATTGTAATATCCATTGTAACAATATCAGGTTTTAATTCTTTGTATTTTTCAACAGCTTCTTTTCCGTTTGCAGCTTCTCCAACTACCTCGTGACCTGCTTTTGTTACAATATCCTTTAGCATCATTCTCATAAAAGCTGCGTCATCAACAATCAAAATTCTTTTCCCCATTTTTCTATACCTCCTCTACACCAATTATTTCATTTAATATCTCTTCAATATCTAAGTATACTACAAGTCTTTCACCTTTTTTTATTAATCCTTTTGCTTTTTTTCCATAAGTGTCTACATCTCTAAATGCTCTATCAATCTCCGAATTTGATGTTCTAAGTACCCCTTTTACATTTTCTACTAGAAAACCCATTTCTATATCTCTTATTCTTGTTATTATAATTTTTTTGAAATTATTCTCATCCATGTTTGAACAAATTCCACCAAGAATCTTTCGTAAATTGATAACTGGAATAATCCTTCCTCTTAAATTTATAACACCCTCAATAACTTCTTTTGACTTTGGAACAGGCGTAATTTCATCTTTATCTATAACAATTTCTACGTAATCAACATCAAAACTCATTTCTTGATTACAAATATTAAAACTTAAAACTTCAAATTCGGTTTCAACATTCATGCCTTTCACCTCACTCCACTAAATTTAGCGTATCAATAATCAAGGCAATACTACCATCACCTAATGTTGCACCACCACTAAATTCTTTAACATCAGCAAATAATTTTCCTAGAGATTTAATAACAATATCTTCCTGTCCAATTAATGTATCAACAGCAATTCCATATTTTCTATTTGCAACTTTAACTACAACTACGTTTAATTCATCAAGTTCTTCGTTGTGTTTTATTCCCAAAACATCCCAAAGTTTAATAATTGGAATTACTTCTCCTCTTTTGACTATTACTTCCTTATTTTGAACCATTTGGATTTCCTCAGGTAAAACAATTAATGTGCTGTCTATAACTGAAATTGGAATAGCATAAATATATTTATCAACTTTCACAAGCAGTGCCTGAATTATAGCAAGTGTCAACGGTAATTTTATTATTACCTTTGTTCCTACACCCTTCTTAGACTCCATATGAACTGTTCCATTTAATGATTCTACCGTATTTTTAACAACATCCATTCCAACCCCTCTACCAGAAAGTTCGCTTACTTGCTCTTTGGTGGAAAAACCAGGCATGAATAAAAATTCATAAACTTTTTCGTCAGGTAAGCTTGAAGCTTTTACTTCATCAACTAGTCCTTTTTCAATCGCTTTCTTCAATATTTTTTCCCTATCAAGCCCTCTACCATCATCTTCAACTTCTATTACCACATTGTTCCCCTCATGGCGTGCAGAAAGTATTAATGTTCCAACAGGTGGTTTTCCCTTTGCAATTCTTTCTTCTTTTGTCTCAATCCCATGATCTAAAGCATTTCTAATCAAATGAACTAGCGGATCGCCTATTTCTTCAACAAAGGTTCTATCAAGTTCTGTGTCTTCACCTTTCATAACAAAGTTTATTTCCTTTCCTAAATTCTTTGAAATATCGCGAACCATTCTTGGAAATCTATTAAATACGTAAGAAATTGGAACCATCCTAACCTTCATAACAATATTTTGCAAGTCAAGGGTTATTCTGCTAAGCTGTGCTAAGGATTCATCAACTTCTTTTATATTGTACTTTTTCAAAATATCTATTATTCTACTTCTTGCAATAACAAGTTCTCCCATTAAATTCATCAATGTGTCTAATTTTTCAATATCAACTCTGACTGTTTGAGTTATTTTAATATTTTTCTTTTTTTCTTCATGTTTTTCTGTCTTCTTTTCTTCTTTTACCTTCTCTTTAACTTCACTTTTATGCTTTATTTCTACTTTCTTTACTATAACTTTCTCAACTTCTGAAATTGCAGAAAGTTTCTCTTGCAGTTTTAAAGGCTCTACTTTTGCAATAACGTAAAGTTCTACTTCTCTATCAAATTTTTCGTTTTCAATATCTTCTACACTTGGTACACTTTTTATTATTTCTCCACCTAATTCTTCAATCCCGTGAAACACCATATACATTCTTGCAGATTTCAATTGCACATTTTCAGCTAAAATAACCTTTGTATAAATAACGTCATATCCTTTTTTCTTTGCTTCATTTACTACATGTAAAAGAGCTTCATCTTCTTCATACATGTAGTCTGTCTCTTCCTCTGTTTTTTCTTCAGATTCACTTTTTTCAGAATCATTATTAGTCTGAGTGGTTTCAACAGTACCTGCAGGTTTGGATTCTTTCTTTCCAACATTTTCGCCTTGTGCAAGCTTCTCAAATATTTCAACTAGTCCAGAAACATCTTCTTCTATCTCTTCACTTCCTTCAGATGCTATTTTTTCAAGCATTTTCTCAATTAAATCTAATCCATTAAACAGGTAGTCCAACTTGTCTGAATCAATAGAAACTTTTCCGGATCTAACAGCATCCAAGTAATTTTCCATTCTATGACACAATTTTGCCATATTTTCGAATCCCATCGTTCCTGCCATTCCTTTTAAAGTATGCAAAGCTCTAAAGGCTACGTTTATATATTCCATATCTTCTGGATTTTTTTCTAAGTCTAATAGAGCGTCGTTCAGTTGTTGAACGTACTCACGACCTTCATCAATAAAAACACTTAAGTATTCTTCATACGACATATATGTCACCTCCTACATTATATCCAAATAATAATTAACAAAATATCCATCTTTTTCTTGCCAAAAAATCACTTTTGAATCAATATCCATCCCCAAAAACTTATATATTAAATCTCCTACATCTAGAAATATTTTAACATCATAATTCTTTTTTCTATCAAGGAAATTATACGCTGGTATATCCATTAACCTCTTAACCCTAGCTTTTCTTTCATAAATGCTTTTATCTAAATTACTTATAACAAAAAATCCACCATACTCAAAGAAGTAAATATCTACATCATCAGCAATATTCATTAACCACTCATCTTTTATTTTATCATATTTTGCACTATATTTTTCCAATATTTTTTTTATACTAGTTCTTCCATCTGACAATTTAAAAAGAAACGCTAAGGAAACATTTGTAGCATCATCAACATCTCCTACTACATAAAATGTAGACGTTGAATTATTCAATATTGTATTTGTAATTTCATATATTTTTGTAACGCTAGTACTTTCAAAGGTAAATATCCATGGTTTAATAAAGTCAATAGCTTCTTTGGAATCATCCACGCTTATTCCACCAAAATAATTACCCAAGACTGGAATATTCTCCATTAAATCGTCTATCACATAACTTTTCTCAAAAAACTTATTTGACTTTTGATTTACAGTAATCTTTAAGACACTTTCATCAATTCTACCATAAAACAACAAATATTCGGTTTTTATATCAGTTTTAATTGTCTCAACTGGAAATGTAATTTTGATTGCATTTGATTTTGAATAACCTAAAAACCAATAGTCTGACGGTACTCTTTCCAAAATATCAGGATATTTTTTTATAAATTTTAATTCATCTGTCATATATGTAGATACTAGATAATCTAAAACGCTTTTACTCCCAGTAACAATTAAATAATTTTTAAATTTAGAAACAAACAAAGAGTCACCTATATTAAATATATTTCCATTTAAAATTATTTTTTCATCTAACAATGCACCAAGATAATATGCTAAACTTGTTGCATTTTCGGTTTCAAAAACCAAGGCAGAATCTTTTGAAAGGTTTCGAATAATATCAATGTAATAGTTCAAATCAAACGAGACATTTTCATCTATTCTTATTTCTCCGCCTTTTGACAAAAACAAAATATTCGATGAAAGCGCATCTAAAAAGATCTCTTTCTTTAGGCCACTTTCATAATCTACATTTTCTAAATAATTTAAAAGATAATTTTCAAATGCAAGCCCATTATCAGAAACGATAAAATTTAAAAACGGAACGTTTTTTATCTTTTCAATACTTCCCATTTTATTATTAAAATGTATAAAAATATCAAAATCATACGGAACAAAATCCAAGATGCTTGAAAAGGTAAATATCGATAAATATATCAGAAGAAAAATTCCTATTTTCTTCATTTCAACTCCTCCCATGCTCTATCAATTACTTCCTCTATTTCCAGATTTACTTCTTTCTTTATGTTCAACAAATGTAAAAAATATTCTATATTACCATCAGCACCTGTTATTTTTGAAAAATCAATATTTATTGGTGATAAACCAATTTCCTTTGCACTATCAATAATATCACATAACACCTCTTTGTGTACACTCTTGTCTCGCACAATTCCACCTTTTCCAACTTTTTCTTTTCCCGCTTCAAATTGCGGTTTTACAAGGACAACTGCTTCACCATCATCCTTTAACATTTCCTTTATTGTTGGAAAAATTTTTTTCAAAGAAATAAACGAAACATCACAAACCACCAAATCTACCTTTTCAGGCAGCTTTAAATTTCTTGCATTAGTTTTCTCCATAACGACAACTCTATCATCACTTCTTATTTTCCAATGAAGTTGATTATATCCAACATCAACACAATATACCTTTTTAGCTCCATGTTGTAATAAAAAATCTGTAAATCCTCCCGTGGAAGCGCCTATGTCACATGCCACTCTTCCTTCAATTTTGAATTTAAACGATTCCCATGCCCCTTCTATTTTATAGCCACCTCTACTCACATATTTTTCAGTTTTTTTTATTCTTATTTTTGACTCAACATCAACAAGTTTTCCTGGTTTATCTACCAATTGTTCATTAACAAAAACATTACCGCTCATTATAATTCTCTTGGCTTTTTCTCTTGATTCTATCAATCCTCTTTCAACGAGTAAAACGTCCAAACGTTCCTTCTTCATTTTCTTATCCTCCATGTTCCGTTTTCTAATACTATATAGTAATAGTTACTTCCAACAATTACTTCTTTTAATCCACTTATCTTTAAATCTTCAAAATAATAATCTATTCCATCAAACCAAACATTTTTATACCGTGGTCTTAGAACTATTCCATTCACAAACTTTATGCTGTCATTTATCAGAATAAAGTCCTTATTTTCATTATAAATTTCAAGTATGCGCCCAGTTTTTGTATCAAGTTTCATAATTTTATCCATTGTTCTTATGTACAAAACATCTTCCAAAAATCCCACTCCAAGAACTTTTTTATATTTCCCTTCAAATAACTTTCTTCTTTTTGTTAGATCAAACAGTACAACATTTCCATTTAAAAAAGCAAAAGAAACAATCCCATCTTTATAATACCAATCAAAAGGTACACTATCAAATTCATATCGCCAAAGCTTATGTATATCACTTATACTTCCATCAGAATACAATACAAAACCGTTAAAAACATCTAATACTGGAATCTTATTTTGATTTAAAGTACCATTTTCATACCAAAAGTTTCTCGAAATGACTATATCTTTATCCACATAAAGGGGGATCTCTGGAAAATCTATACTAAACGATTTACCGATAACTTGTTTTCCATCATAATAATAGTCTCCAAATATTCCAAAAACTCCTACAAGTAAATTATCTTTCTTTTCAAGTTTTAGATCTTTTCCAACATAAATCTCTTGTCCTTCAACTGTATGAAACCCTTCTGAAAAAGTATAAACTTTCCCTTCAATCTCTACTTTATAACTCCCTTTTTTATGCCTTATTACAAAAGGATATATTTGATTTTCAACTATATAACTCTGATTTGTAATTGGATCAAAAGCAATAGATTTATCTGGTAAAGTTTTTTTTTCAAATAAATTATCCAAAGTTTGATACAGTAAAGTCAAATCTAACGAAGGACTTTTAAAATTATCAATATCCATATCCTTGTAAATTACTCTCCAAGCAATTTTTTCACCTCTTGATATATAAATATAAACTTTCTCACCATCTCCTAAAAGATATCCTTTTCTGTGAAAATACTCTTCTAATTCAAGTTTATATTCTTTTGGGCCTTCATATAATAATGTTAAAACAGGTTGTTTCATCCATGATGAAATAATTTCACTTGCTTCTTTCGTTATTTTATCCCCCATATAAAAGACAACACCACTTGCCTCAATAGTTAATCCCATTAGAACAACACTTTGTATAAGTACAATCCATGTGGCGGCGCAGTACCAGCCGCTTCTTGCCTTGAGCGTTTCTCTAAGACTTCTAAAATTTTTTCTGGTTTCCATTGACCTAATCCCACCCTAACAAGACTTCCGACTATATTTCTTACCATACTTCTCAAAAAAGATCTACCTTCTACTCTAATTAGTATTAAACCTTTTTTCAAAGTCAAAATCCTTATCCTGTAAATTGTTCTAACCGGATTTTTTTCATCTTTGCCTTTTTTAAATGAAGAAAAATCATGCTCGCCTTCTAAAAAACTTGCAGCCTTTCTCATTGCTTCAATATCTAAATCATATCTAAAATTCCAAACATAATTTCTCATGAAAACGTCTTTTTCACTAGTGCTAATGAAATAATGATAAATTCTCTTAGTCGCCGCAAATCTTGGATTAAAGCTCTTATCTACTATCCAAGCCTTTTTTACATAAATATCATCAGGCAAATTTGCATTCAAGGCATTTTTTATATCTTTTTCGGTTAATCTTTCAATTGGACAGTTAAAAGCTGCAACCTGACCATTTGCATGAACACCCGCATCTGTTCTTCCAGCCGCTTGAGTATATATTCTCTCTTTAAAAATTCTTTCCAAAGCATCTTCTAAATCACCCTGAACTGTCCTTACATTAGGTTGTCCTTGATATCCAAAAAACTTTGTCCCATCGTATGCAAATTCAATAGCAAATCGTTTCATTTAATCATAGTCCTCCCACCACCAGATTTTTTTGCAACCAATAAAGCTTCTTTTGCTTCTCTAAGAAGTTCAAAAAAAGATTTATTTTGTCCAGGTTCCTTATAAGCTACTCCTATACTTGTCGAAACATCTTCAAACTTATCCTTTAATGATTCCCCAAACTTTCCAAAGATTGTTAATGCTCTAAGTTTATTCGTATTAGGCATGAAAAACACAAAATTCTCACCATTCAATTTATACAAATAAACATTTTTCATATCTTTAAAATACTCAGTTATAAAATTTGATATATGTTCTGCAAATTCTGGACCTTTTTCAATATTAATCTTATCAAAATCATCAATATCTAAAAATGCAACTGATGCCTCATCATTTTCGTTCAATATACTATCACAAAGCCTTACAAATTCAGGATATGTAGTCAGATTTACTTCACTTTTTGAAATTAGATATTTTGCATATGGAGTTTTTCTTAAAAATTGAACTACAAACCATGATAGAAACTTTAATAATTTTAATTCATTAGAAACAGGCCTTCTACCAGATATTGGTTTATCAAAACTAATGTATCCAACTATCCTTGAATTTTCATCAATTAGAGGAACAAGTAATAAATCCTTTGGATTCCACGAATTTTCATAATTAAAATCTGTGTAATAGTCATCAAAAACATACACACCTTCTGTATCTAAAGAAATTGAACCATACGGAATAAAGTAAACCCCTTCAGCCTCAAATCTCTTAGAAAATAAAGGAAGAACATTTTCAATATTTACCTGCTGATTCTTCAATGCCGTGATTACATCTTCCTCAAGTCCATAGCCAGCTACTCTTATTACTTTATTCTTTTCGTAATCCATAATACTAAGCAAAGCTGTTTCAAAACCTGATATCTCACAAATAACTTCCAAAATTTTATTTAATTGCCCATCAAAATTCAAAGATTTTTCTTTAAAAGCAAGATCTAGCAACAACAAAAAGTTATCATTTTCTTTTTTGAGCTTTTCTCTCTCAATCTTTTCAAGAATACTCATATTAAAACTATCTGCATACAGTATAACAAAAATTAGATATAAAGAATATGTCAAAAAAAACAATATCAAGTTAGACAATTTTATTTCAGAATGCAAATAAATATTAGATACTAACAATGCACCAAGAGATATCATAACATAACTATTAAATATTGCAGTTAAATATAATTTAATATCTTTAAAAAAGTAAAAAAACAAGTATACAAAATTGGTTATTATTACTCCTAAGGCAAAAAACGGAATTCTTAAATAATCGTGTGGTACACTGTAAAATAAATAAGTTCCGAAAGAATACATTAACAATCGCATTGATAATCTTGTTAAACGATGCTCTTTTTGAAAAATCAAGTAAAAAATAGGAGTTAATAATGCAATTGTTTCTGGAGAAATAAAAAGTAGAGAAGGAATTATAACTAGCATCTCAAACATGAAACTTGCCCTATTAAGTTTCAAATCAATTAAATTAGTAAAATAAAGCAACAGCAAAAAAGTTATATCATAAAACCAGATAGTTGTTAAAACAAATTGCTTCGATAAAACTAAAAACACTACTGCTGCTATAATTGAGACAATTGATAAAATCTTCTTGTTCTTAATAGCAATCCCCCCCACAACCATTTACTATAATATTTTAACATTTTTTATTGAAAATTTGACGATTTTTTTTGAAACATGTTAGAATAAAAGTAACAAGATTATCTACAAAGGAGGAATTTAACATGAAGTGGGATTTAACAGTTTTTTACGAAACACCAGATATTGAAAAAATAAAAAAAGATCTAGAAGATGTTTTTAAAAGGGCAACAAACTTCGTTAAAAAATATGAAAAATTAATCAATGAAAACATTTCAGCTGAACAGGTAAGAAATTATTTCAAAGAATTTGAACAATTAATGGAAGATGGTTTAAAACCTATACAATATTCAAGTCTCCTATTTTCTGAAAATACAACAGATAAAGTTGCACAACAACTATATGGAATTTCCGAACAATATGGTTCAAAAATTTCTGAAATACTTTCTCCACTACAATCTGCTTTTGCACAACTTTCGGAAGAAAAACTAGATGCACTCTCAAAAGAAATTCCTGAATACTCATACGCTATAGAAAAAATAAAACTTGAGAAAAAACATATTCTGTCAAAAGATGCAGAAAGAATTCTTGCTGCCACAAGTATTTCAAGAAGAGATGCACTTTCAAATTTATATGAAAAACTGACTTCATCTTATAAATTCAAAATTGAAATCGACGGTGAGGAAAAAGAGTTATCTGGAAGTCAAGTAAGAGCTTTAAGAAGATCCCCAGATGGAAATTTAAGAAAAAAAGCTATGAAACTCTTCTTTGAAAGGTACAAAGCCGATGAAATAACCATAGGTGAAACTTACAACATAGTAGTAAAAGACTATGATACAGAAGCAAGATTAAGAAATTATCCAAAACCAATTTCTATGAGAAATTTAGAAAATGCTGTATCAGATAAAAGTGTTGAAAAACTCATTGAGATAACCACAGAAAACACAAAAATAGTACACAAATACTACAAGTGGAAAGCTCAAGAAATGAATGAAGAATTAACACTTGCCGACATTTACGCACCATTCAGTAGCTCAGAAAAAAAGTACACATTCGATGAAGCACAAGAAATAGTTTTAGACGCATATTACAGTTTTGATGAAAAGGCAGGCAAAATAGTTGAAAGTTTCTTTAAAGAAAATAGAATCCACTCTGAAATTGTTCCTGGAAAAGTTGGTGGAGCATTTTGTTCATATTATACAACTCAAATCAAACCTTTTGTTCTTTTAAACTTTACTGGTAATATTAACGATGTTATGACATTGGCTCACGAGCTAGGTCATGGACTTCATGGGACGTTATCTCAAAAACAAAGTTTTATAAATTACCATACACCTCTTACTATGGCAGAACTTGCATCTGTTTTTGGTGAATTTCTAGTTTTTGATAAGATAAAAAACGAACTCGAGGGAAAAGAAAAGAAATACTTTATTGCTTCCACACTTGAAGATACATTTGCTACAATGTTCAGACAAAACATGTTTGCAAGATTTGAAATACAAGCTCATGAGCTTATTGAAAAAAATGGAATGGCAAGTTTTGAAGAACTCTCGAAACTATATGAAAATGAATTAAAAATAATGTTTGCAGATAGTGTAAAAATACCTGAAGAATATACATATGAATGGTCATCCATTCCACACATTTTCCACACACCATTTTATGTATACGCATACAACTATGCTAATTGCCTTGTAATAGGCCTTTATCAGAAATACCTTGAAATGGGTAAAAAATTTGTTCCAAAATATATTGAACTACTTGAATCAGGCGGAAAAGACAGCCCAGAAAGGTTACTTAACAAGATAGGAATTGATATAACAAAAGAAGAATTCTGGCAAAGTGCATTTGAATTCCTAAATAACATGCTCAATGAAATAATATAACAATACACAGTCCCCTCTAAACTTGAGAGGGGGCTGTGTATTTTTCAATTAATTCCTTAAGTTTCTGCTTTGCAACTTCTAAATTAAAAGTTATATTTTCAAGTTTATATTGGCTTTTTACAAAAATTTCCGTAAAATATTCCAAATTTTTGTCATTTATAACATTCATCAATTCATAAGGAGTCAAATAGAAAAATTCTTTAAAGGTTTTTGCTCTTAAGTACACATAAGCTCGCCTTATAAAATCTCTACCGTCCTTTATACCTATTAAATCCTCAAAAGTATCTTCCGACTTCCAAATATTTTCTTTTTCCTTTATAACTTTTACTTGTTTTTTGGGAGCAGTTAAAAACGTAAAAAGAATGTACAGTGAAATTGCAAATACAATTACTGATATTATGTTAATAAATCCTAAAATATTAATTGGTTTAATAAGCGGCTTTTCTTCAATAGTAATTTCAGTCTTAGTTGCTTGCATGTTTTTTTCATACTCGCCAGGCTTAAGCTTTTCTACCACACTATTTGAGGCACCAAAAGCTAGTAAATAACTATTGTCAGTTTTTACTATGTACGGAACTAAAACAAAGTATATTAAAAAGGTGTATAAAAATGTAAAAAGTCCAATAGCTAAAATTTTAAAAGAAAAATCCTTTTTCAATCTTAAAAATATATACAAAATTATTAGACCGGCCAATGACACAAAAAACAAACCAAAAACCTTGCTCTTTTCAAGGTTAGAATCCTCAGAAATTGTCACACCACTAATAACCTGTTTTTTAACTTCCTCTTTTTTGACTGGCTCAGTTGAATTTTCCTGGACTTTAGACGATTGTATCATATCTACTTGTGGATTTTGGGTAACCTCATATTCTACTGTTCCAACACTTTTTATAGGCGAAAAAATGCTTGGTATAAAAATGAGTGGAATTAAAAAAAGTAAAATATAGGATTTTTTTCTAAAAATATAAAGCAAGACTATTATCGATGAAATAATTGCAACTTTTATACTGTAAAAAAAGGTTGCAACTGATAAAAACGTAATCAAAAAATAGTCTTTAGCTTTCACTTTTTCATATAAATAAATTAAAAAGACAGGGAAAGGATTTTTAAACCAAACAATACTCAAAACAATCACTAAAAAATACAACCATTTAAATCTATAAAAAGATAAAAAAAGTAGCATAAATAGTATTACAAAAAGTATGTTAATCTTCCAAAACGAAAAAGAAACTAAAAAAACTGTCAATATATCAATTAACAAGTTCTATTCCCTCCTGAAGCAACATATTTTCCAAATATACAATCACATGAATATCATTTTCCCTCAAAATTGCACAGTTTTTCTTTATTGCCTCGATATCTTGTGGAATGTCTAAATAACTCTTAAATTTTTTGGTATTGTACCTTCTAAAACCATAAGGCATAACAAGTATTATTATTCTTGAAACTTTTTCCCTAATACGCATAATTTTCTCCAGATCTTTCTCACTAAGAAACATTGTAATAATAAGAAGAGTATCATTGAAAATTATTTCTCTCTCTATTTCGTTATAAACTTCAAAACTAAATCCTTCTAGAGAACCATATGAAGTAGATAAAATTTCATAGTAGTCTATCCAGTCACTTGAAAATTCCTTTTTTATTCCTTCAGACGTATCAGCTATCAACTTAACAGGAATATTTCTAGCGGAAACTTCTTTTACAATGCTATTTGCTGCAAGTATTGCATCTTCTACATATTTGTTTAATATCGGTCTCCATGCAGTTTTAGAAAAGATCTGCGAGTGGAGGTTTAAAAATAACCCCAGAAATAATCTACCTTGAGAAGTATATTCTGTTTGTTTTACATAAATATCCCCAAGTTTTGCAGAAATCTTCCAATTTATCATCTTTATAGGATCTTTTTCATACTTTCTTACTCCTATAATACTTGTTGGATCTTCCAAAAGTCTTATTTTCGAAACAACATTTGGAACTAAATCAAGCAATTTCTCTTTTTTAAAATAAACTTCCTCATAATTAGGAAAAACCGTTATCTGTATATCTTTCTTCTCAACTTTCTTTATTATATTAAAAAAGACTGCATCATACTTTAGAAAAAATTTCTCAATTTTAAATTTTCCTCTCTTTGCAAAACTATGCTTTAAGACAACAACATCTTTTAAATGTACTTTCCCCTCTCCAAGCTCTGGAATAGATAAATCCAGTGGTATTTTCACACCACAAAGAGATATAATCAAATTAAAATTTTCATCAATAAAAACTCTATCTTTATCCAATTTCACATCAATATCAATATCCTTAAATATATTTACAATCCTTGAATAATTAATCCATTGAAAGATTACAAAAGCATCAAGAAAGATTGTAAAACCATTTATTCTGAAAAAATTCAAAAATAAAACTAAAACAGTCAAAAATACTAGCCTGATATTTTCAATCTGCATTTACTTCACCACTTTTACTTCTTCCAAAATTTCTTCAATCACCTTGTATTTATCAACTTTCTTTATTCTAGCTTCAACACTTAAAATGATTCTGTGATTCAATACATAAGGTGCAAGATATTTAACATCATCAGGTAACACAAAATCTCTTCCATGTAAATATGCATATGCTCTTGAAATATTCAACAAAAATATAGAACCCCTTGGACTTGAGCCTATCATAATATCCTTGTGCTTTCTTGTAGCACTTACTATATCAACAATGTATCTCATTATATCATCAGAGACTTTAACATTTTTTACATTAGAAAGATGATTTAAAAATTCCTCTTTTGAAACTACGGAGCCAAGTTCAACAATAGGATGTTCAAAGAGCTGAGAATAAAGCATCTCTTTTTCAGCTACCTCATCTGGATATCCCAATGATAATTTCACCATAAATCTATCAAGTTGTGCTTCAGGTAGCGGGAAGGTTCCTTCTGATTCGATAGGGTTTTGAGTTGCTATCGTAAAAAAAACATCATAAAGCTTGTGAGTTACGCCATCCACAGTTACTTGACTTTCGGCCATTGCCTCAAGTAATGCCGATTGAGTTCTAGGAGTTGCCCTGTTAATTTCATCTGCTAGAAGGACATTCGTAAATATAGGTCCTTTATTAAAAACAAACTCCCCACTTTCTTTATCAAAGATATATAATCCTGTCACATCTGATGGTAAAAGATCAGGTGTAAATTGAACCCTTTTAAAATCCAAAGAAAACGTTTTTGATAGTGCCCTTGCAAGCATTGTTTTTCCAACACCGGGGACATCCTCAAGTAATACATGGCCCCCTGAAAAAAGCGCAGCAACAATAATTTTTATCTTCTCTTCTTTTCCCTTAATAACAACTGAGACATTTTTAACAATTTTCTCTAGTATATCCAAGTGTATCCCCCTCTTTGTTAATATATTCTTAAAAAAAGCTAGTGGCTTTGAGCCACTAGCTTTCATACTAATTGATCAATATTTTTTCCTGTGTACAACTGTGATGCGATCCTTACTAATTTTAAATTCATTTTGTTTTGTTGATAAGTCATAAAGCTTAAAAGTTGAGCCATCTGATCCTTAGTCATTACAGGTGCTTTTACATTAGCTGCTGCATTTTTGCCTGAGCTAATTTGCAAAGTATTGATTGAACTATACACATTGTTTATACCATTTACTCTCAAATTATCACCTCCCAAAATAATTATCGACCACGTTCAATAAAAATTTCACTAAAAATTATACCAAATCCTATCGAAAAAGCCAAAATAGAACTGCCACCATAACTTACAAATGGAAGAGGAATCCCAGTAATCGGAAATAACCCACTAACAACTCCAGTATTTACTACAACTTGAAACATCATAATTGTTGAAAATCCCCAAATAAAGTATCTAATAAACTCATTATTAATCTCATCTGAAATCTTTATTAAAGAAGTAACTATCGCAAGATAAGATAAAATCACAATTATTATCCCCAAATACCCGAAGCTTTCACCAATTGTTGCAAGTATGAAATCAGACTCTGCCTGTGGAACATGTATATAATACTTACCTAACGCCGGTCCGGAACCAATGATCCCACCATTTCCTATCGCTTCATAAGCTTTCTCAAGCTGCCATGGAATTTCGTTTGAAACATAATTTTTTATTCTTCCTATTTGATAGCTATGGATTAGGCCAAACTGAACACCAAATATGAATAACAAGCCAATTAATCCAAACAAAAACAACACATGAGAAAAACGTGTACCTCCAAAATAAAGCATTACAACCGCTGTCAAAAATATTATAAAAGTAGTGCTTAAATCAGGTTCAACAAATATTAATAACAAAATTGGAGAAATCAAAAGTAGTGGCTTTATCAAACCATTCCAAAAAGAAGAAAGTTTTTCTTTATTATCTTTTATATAATGAGCTATAAAGTAAATAACAAATATTTTAGCTATCTCTGACGGCTGAAACGTATTACCAGAAACTTCTATCCAGCGTCTTGCACCATTCTTGTAGCTTGAAAATGGACCATACAAAGGCAAAACAAGCATTGCCAAAACAATTATGTAAAAAATCCAAACATATTTTTTATCTTCTATAAACCTTTCAGGTAAAAAGAAAATAATTAATAATGCCAAAATCATACTCAAACTTATGTAAACTATATATTTAAAGAAAAAATTTGAGTTACTACCAGTAGAATAATATTCTCTTGCAAAATCTATACTATACAAAGCAATTGAAGCAATTATAAATAATACAAATATTGCTGTAACTAAAAGCATTATACTATATCTCATAAAAGTCCTCCCAGATTTCAAGAAGATTTGTAAAGAAAATTGAAGAAAAATCCATACCCATTTCATTCAACCTTTGACCATCAAAAAAATCGTACTTTTGCTTTAACAGTTCAATCACTTTTTCAAATCCTGGGAGTATAGGTAACAGCTTTCTATCTATTCCCCATTTTGTTCTCAGCATCATAAAAATACTTTCTAATACTTCACGCTCCAAAGTGTTCTCATTTTCATAACTTCTGGGGAATTTGTCATGTTTTAACCTAGAATAATACGTTTCAAAATCTGAAACATTATTATATCTGAGATTTCCTATATGTCCTCCGGATGATAATCCCAACCCTATATAATCTAAATTTGCCCAGTAAACCAAATTATGCTTACTATAATTTTTATCTAAAGCAAAATTTGAAATTTCGTACCTTTCGTACCCTTCAGATTTCAAAAAATCAAGTAACACTTCATATCTGTTATAAGATTCTTCTGGAATTTTTTTGTAAAAACTTGAAAGAACCGTACCTTCATGAATTTCTAGTAAGTATACAGAAATATGTGGCGGATGATTTTCTCGAATAAACTTTACAATTTCCTCAATACTACTCCAGCTTTCTCCGGGAAGACCTATTATAAAATCTACATTAATATTTTCAAAATATTCCCTTGCAACATTATAAGCTTTCAATGCTTGAACTGAATCATGACTTCGCCCAGCTTTTTTTAAAACTTCATCATCAAATGACTGAATTCCTATACTTAATCTACTAACACCTAGTTCTTTGTAAAACTGTGCCTTTTGCCTATCAAAAGAGTCAGGATTTACCTCTATAGTAAATTCTTCAAGAATCAAGTACTTTTCAAGCTTTTTTACCAATTGTTCTATATAATGTTCATTAATATAACTTGGTGTTCCACCACCAATATAAAGTGTCTTAATGCCCCTTTTTAAATAATCACCATAGAGCTCAATTTCTTTTGAAAGAGCATTAATATAATTTTCTACACTTCCTTCTTCATAACTTACAAAGTCACAGTAATAACACTTTTTTTTACAAAATGGTATGTGTATATACACTGAAAGAGTGTTGACATTACCAATTAAATCTGAAAGCAATTTTTCCATCCCAGACTAAAAATTCCCCTTTCAAAGGAACTATAAACTTTACGCCAAACAAATAATTTATATTAAATATATCATTAGTTGATGAGTAAATATAACCGTATCCAAACCCCCTAAACTCACCCGCTGAAAAATATTTCCTTGCTCCAATATTCAAATAAAAACTGCCAAAATCAGTCCCAAGTCCTGCTAATATTCCTTGCTGTAGAGAATTATCTAAAGAATATAAATATCCTAAAAAGTTCTTCCCATTTAGCAAAAGAATATATCCAGAAAAATCTTTGTACTTAACAAAATACCTATCAAGTGAATAACCAAAATCTTTTCCTTTTCTTAAAAATAACTTCTCAGTACTTAAAGATATTGGACCAACCGCAACAAAGGAATTAGAATTAGATGTAAAGAAACTGTATTGGTCTGAAACAAAAAATTCCAAATTTTGGCTTGATGTTGGAAAATTCAGATTTTCATAACCTATAGATAAATAGATACCTAAATCTGTACCAGCAAAAATGGAAAAATTCATATTCTCTATTTTGGATGTTTTTTTTATTTTCAAAAATCCTAGTTTTTGCTCTGTGTAATATATAGTATTTGTGGCATAGGAATAGCCAACCCCAAAACTGTCACCAAGCGTTAGAAATATTGGTGGATGATTAATAATTATAGTATTATCGAAAATCAAAAAATTCCCTGAAAAAGCAAAAATACCAAACAATATTAAAAATATTGCACTTAGCTTTTTCATAAATATCAGTCTCCTAGAAGTTTTTTTGCAATTTCATTTACGACTTTTGGATCAGCTTTTCCCTTAGTTTGTTTCATCACACCACCAACAAAAAATCCAAGTAATCCTTTCTTACCATTTCTATAAGCTTCAACTTTATCAGGATTTTCTTCTAACATTTTCTTGAGAATTTCTTCAATTAACGATGCATCACCAACAACTTCAATATTTTTTTCTTTTACAACTTCTTCAGGAGATTTACCTGTTCTGTATACTTCTTCAAATACCTCTTTTGCAATATTTCTTGTAATTTTTCCTGAAGAAATTAAATCAAACAATTCTTTAAAGTGAGTAGGTTTAATCTTTAATTCTTCAAAATTACTCTCTGCACTTTCATATTTTAAAAGTTCGGTCAAGAACCAATTTGAAGTTTCTTTTGGATCATTTGTAACCTCCACACATTTCTCATAAAAATCTGCAAGGCCCTTAGATGAAGTTAAAATATTTGCTTCATATTCTGACAACCTATAATCTTTCATAAAACGTTCTTTCTTTTGATCTGGAAGTTCAGGCATTTTTTCTACAATTTTCTTTATTTCATTGGGTGATAACACAACAGGAGGAATATCCGGCTCGGGAAAATATCTATAATCATTAGCTTCTTCCTTGCTCCTCATTGAAATTGTCGCTTTTGTAGATAAATCCCAACCTCTTGTTTCCTTTTCTACATCCTTTCCTTCAAGCATTGCATTTTTTATCCTTTCAAATTCAAATTGAAGTGCTTTCTCAACAAATTTAAAAGAATTCATGTTCTTAACTTCTACCTTGTTACTTTGTCTATTAGTTTCAGTATCTATTACAGAAATATTTGCATCACATCTTAAAGCACCTTTTTCCATATCTCCGGTACTCACACCCAAATATCTCAATATTTGTCTCAACTTCTCCAAAAATTTTCTTGCCTGCTCTGGAGACTTGATATCTGGTTCTGTTACAATTTCCGCCAAAGGAACACCACATCTATTCATGTCTACAAGTGAACTTTCAGCTTCTGTAATCGTTTCAGAAGAATGAACAAGCTTTCCAGCATCTTCTTCAAGATGGATTCTATTAATCCTTATCTTTTCGCCATCAAGTTCTAAATAGCCATCATTTGCAAGAGGATAAAAATATTGAGTTATCTGATACCCCTTAGGAAGATCAGGATAAAAGTAATTCTTCCTATCAAATCTTGTATATTCATTTATTCTACAATTCAATGCACTTGCAAGTAATATTCCATATTCATACATTTCCCTTGAAGGAACAGGAAGGGCTCCTGGTTGCCCGGTACATACAGGACAAATAGCACTGTTTGGCTCATGTTCAAATACATCAGCCGGGCAAGAACAAAATGCCTTTGTCTTAGTATTAAGTTGAACATGTATTTCAAGTCCAATTACAGGTTTAAATCTCATATTTTCTCCTCCCCTGGCAAAACAACTGGAATATCCTTTTCTATATAATTTGCAAATCCAAGAACTTTTGCATCATCAAATCGCTTACCCATTATCTGCATTCCTACTGGTAGTCCATTAGAAAATCCAAAAGGAATGCTAATTGCAGGAATACCTGCTAAATTTGCAGGAATTGTAAAAATATCCATCATATAGTAAACAAGTGGATCTTTCACTTCACCTATCTTAAATGCAGTAATTGGAGAAGTAGGAGTTATTATAAAATCATATTCTCTAAGCAAGTCATTCAATTTGTTTGAAATGATCCTTCTTACCTTTTGTGCTTTTTCAAAATATGCATCATAATATGCTGCACTCAATGTAAATGTTCCAATCATTATCCTTCTAATTACCTCTTTCCCTAGATTTTTTCTACTTTTCAAATATGTTTGCAATAAACCCTCTTGTTCTTCTCTTTTACCATACCTTATTCCATCAAACCTTGAAAGGTTTGAACTTACTTCCGATGGAGCAATTATATAGTAAGTTGCCACTGAATATGAAAGTTCTTTAAAAGATACCTTATCTACTTTAATTCCCTTTCTTTGCAAAAATTTTACAAATTCTTCGAATCTTTCTTTTACTCCCTCCTCAACTCCTTCCGCAAAAACCTCTTTTGGATAAGCTACTTTAACGTTTGAAAAATCACTTTCTAGATATTCCTCAAAATTTATCTTTCTATCAACAGTCGTTGCATCTTTTTCATCTTTTCCATATATTATATTCATTAGGTACGCTGCATCTTTTGTTGTTTTTGTAATAGGACCTATTTGATCAAGGGATGACGCAAATGCAACAAGGCCATATCTTGAGACTAGTCCATAGGTTGGTTTAAACCCAACAACTCCACAAAATGCGGCAGGCTGCCGTATAGATCCTCCTGTGTCACTTCCGAGCGCAGCAACAACCTGTCCACTGGCGACAGCTGCCGCAGATCCCCCGCTGCTCCCCCCGGCCACTCTTTCATAATCCCAAGGATTTTTTGTTACAAAAAATGCAGAATATTCTGTTCCTGTCCCCATTGCAAATTCATCTAAGTTTGTTTTTCCAACTATTGCAAAATCATTTGCAATTAATTTTTCAACCACTGTTGCATTATATGGAGGCACAAAATTCTCCAGAATTTTTGAGGCACAAGTTGTTCTAATTCCCTTTGTTACAATATTATCCTTTATCGCTATTGGTATTTTGCCATTTGCATTTTCAACCACTGTTATAAAAGCATTTATCTTTTCATCGACCTTCTTTATTCTTGAAATAGATTCTTCAACAAAAGACCTGTTTTCTTTTAAAACATCAGATATAGTCATATCTTTGAAATTTTTCAACTAAATCACCTCGTCCGTTAATTTTTTTACAAGTTTCAATTATATATTATAACACAAGCCCCCTCTTTTTTTCTACGAGGGGGCTTATGTTAAATTAATTATTTTTCACTTTAGTAGAGCTTTTTCTATGAGTTTTCCATCTTTAAAATATCCATAAAATTTGAAATAAGATTCACTATCAATTCCTATAAAATTAAATATCATAGGCCTCAAATTCACAAATAACCCTACCACATAATCAGAACTGTAATTTTCTTTTATAAATTCTTTATCACCAGCTACATATTCATCAGGTGATACTCCATAGAATGTTATCTTTTCATTTGAAAGATTAATGTATAAAACAGGTGTTCCTTCTTCTGTTTCAACAATTCCATATTTCTTCCCACCAATATTTTTAAATCTCTTTTCCCCTTCAATCATATCCCACGATGGATTATTGTAGTAAACTACACCGTAAAATGGAACATTAGAAACTTGCATTCCAGATAATGCATTTGTTAAAACACTTGATATATCACCACTTATATAAGCCGTTCCACTAAATCCTTCCAGAACCTTAGGCAAATCAACTGGTAGACTCTTTAAAAGCGAATCAGGTAATTTTCTATTAATAAAGCCAAATAAATCTCCACCAATATTTTCATCCTTTAAAATGTCAATCCCATCTTTTGATGCAATATCATTAAAAAGCTGTTTAGTTTTATCATCTTGCGGAACAATCTCTTGATGGAATTCTACCTCGTTATCTCTTAAAGCTGCATATCCATAGCCTTTTACCTTAAAATCTTCCTCATTCGTATTAATATATGAAACAGCAAGATAGCCCTTATTCAAGAAATTTTTCAACTCCTGAGGAAGAGTTCCGCCTCCATAATTTTCTCCAACAACAAAATAACCATTAACTATCTTTATCTCTTCTGGAAGGCTTTGTCCTGAGAAGTTCTCAAAGAGTTCTTTAATTTTATTTGGATCCTTTGATGGACCCAAAACTAAAAGTGTACTCTCTTTTCCCGCTACAATAAGTAGTTCCTTAAAAATATCCAAATCATCTAAAGTATATCCTTGCATCATTAATTGTTGCTCAATTACTCCAGTAAACATTTGCTCAAGACCTATTTGATTTGCCAAAATATCCCCTGCATTAGTTTGCTTTACTGCATCATACAATTTTGAAATATCTGGTATATACATTACAACATCATATTCTTTAGGCATAAAATCTAATGCATTGGAAAAAAGAAGTATACCAAATAAAAACACACCAAACAAAACAGTCAACTTTTTCATTTTAACACCTCCAAGATTATATTTATATTCACACCATCACTAGGTAAATAATTCCCCTTTTCTTTTCCTCCTCCACCTTTTCCACCAAACCTTTCCCTAAGCTCAGATATTATATTCCTTACTATATACTTTGAAGAATTTGACGTAAAACTGTAATTTTTACCATCGTATAGCACAAGAAGTCCTTCTTTATCAAAATACTTTGGAATATATCTCAAAATTTCTGGTTCTTCCTGCAGAAAATAAACATCTTCTTTTAATTTTTTTAGTTCATCTTTCTTGTAACATGCTAGTTTTTCTGCCAAATTTTCAAGCTTTGAAGATTTTTCTTTTACTTCCCTCAAAAGAGATTTAACTTTGCCTTCAACTTCAAAGATTGAACTTGTAAGGCTTACCGAAATATTTTTAAGTATTTTAGAATACTTTCTAAAATATTCCATCGCCTTAAAACCTGCAACAAAATAAACCCTCGTTAATTCCCCTTTTACTTTTTCTGTTTTTAAAATTTTCAAAAGTCCTATTTGGCCCGTGTTTTCAACGTGATATCCTCCACAAGGAGAATAATCATACTCACCAATTTTTATTATCCTTACCATTCCTTCAACTTTATCACTTAATTTCTTTCTCAAAGGAAATCTATCAACCTCTTCCTTTTCAACCAATATTTCTTGCACATCAACACATTCAGTAATTATACTATTTACCTTTTCTTCTACTTCATCCAATAATTCTTCTACAACGTAAGGAACGTTTAAATCAATAGTAGTATATTCAAATCCCATTCTAAATCCAACAGTACTTATATCAGCAAGCTCTTCAAATACAGCCGATAAAATGTGCTGTCCTGTATGATGTTGCCTTACAAACAACTGATGCTTTAAATCTATTTCAACATTATTTTCTCCTAGATCTACCTCCCTATCAATTTCATGATAGATTTTTCCATTCTTTGTAATTACTGATAAAACGTTAGCATTACCTATTTTTCCTCTATCTCCTAATTGTCCACCCTTATAGTCAACATAAAATGGGCTTTCAGAAGAAACTGCAAAAATTTTTCCTTTTTCTTTCAAAATTTCTTCAATCCTTATTTTCAAAATCTAGACCTCCCTTAAAATGTTTTACCCATAAGGAAGAAAAAGTTCCAATTATCATTGTAATATGCCTCCCCAAATCTCAAAAGCCCAAACATTGGGACGTTAATTCCAAGCTCAACACCAAATGAATAATTCCACTTATCAAAGATATAATCTTCCCCTACATATGCAAAATCTGAAAATAGAGCAACATAGAACGGCATATTAGTATTTTCTTTTAAAACATACCTTAAATCATTATTTAATAACAATGTTTTATTACCTTCTAAAGTTGCACCTCTAAGGCCATTTAAACCGTTTAGATAATTGTAAATCGTACTTCCTTCTTCTTGGAAAAGCTGGGAAGCATATAACCTTGAAGCAACTACTATATTGCTAAATGGGATATGTAAAGAAAATTCCTCTTGAACTTTTAAAGCAACCGGTGCATCACCTGTTAATTTAAAATATTTTTGCCCAACAAGATTTAAATTAATTCCTTTTGTAGGAATAATTAAATCATCAAGATTCTCGTAATTGTAGCCAGCGAGCACATTTGCGCCAAAATACTCTGTCGGAGTTGCAGAAATAGTTTTCTTGTAATTTATGCCTCCTCCAAAACTAAAACTGTTGTTGTTTATCTTTAAAGTGCTAAGAGAAATATTAAAATCAAAGTTATTACTCGTTGCATCTTCCAATGAATCATTCTTATAACTATAATTTAAAGTACTACCAAAAATCATAGGTTTTCCAAAAGGCTTCCTTATTGAATATTCCAAACCAATAACCTTATTAGTCAATCCAAGTGAAACATTTAAGCCTATTGTTTGGCCAAGTCCAAAAGGATTAGTCGTTTTTAGTTGCATTTGAGCTGCAAAACCTTCATACCAAGGTCTATCATCTCCAGGAGGCCCCCAAGCACCTCCTCCAACAAAATTAAACCTTTTTTCCTTTTCTTTAACGATCAATGTTACATCTAAGGTATCGGTTGAAGAAGGAGTTATATCAAAATCTATATTTTCAAAAAATTGAGTTTTATAAATTTCAACGTATGTATCTCTAAGACTATTTCTATTTGCATAATCACCCGGCTTAACTTTTATTAAATCATCAAATGTATATTCCTTTGTTCTGGTTAGACCGTCAATATTTAATTTTCCAAATTTATACTCCAAAACTTCCACTTTGAAAATTCCATTTTCAAGCTTCGGGTTAATCTCAATAAAATATTCTTTCGAATCGTACCAACTTTTTACTTTTTGAACAATATTTAAAAGCTCAATATTTGTAAATGTTCCTGATAACGTTTCTAGATCACTAAAATCATTTAATGTATTACCTACAACATCAACTTTTTGTATATAAACTGGCTCCCTTGTAATTGTATTTTGAACAATTACAAAATTCAATTTTTTAGATGGTTTCTCTGTATCAACCTCTAAAAATTGTAAATTCGTATATGGTGAAAAATATACATATTTACTTAATTGCTGGTAAACTTTTTGTATGTCTGAAAGCTTTGGATAATAATCTTTTTCACTGTCGAATAATCTCAAAAGCCAATTTTTTTCTAGATAATCTTTGTATTCTTTTATTTTAGCTTCTTTCTTAATATCAGACAAAACTTCTTCTATACCTTTTGTGTTTCCAGAAAATTCTATATCGTATAATGCATATTCTGTTACTTTAAAAGTTACTTCTGTTGAACCAACAGTACCGCTAACGTATACAAATGCTTGATCCTTATTTTTAGAAAACACATTTGAAACAAGATATCCATTGTTTTTATAAAGCTTTGTTATATTTTCAATACTCTCTTTAAATTTTACAAAACTAAAAGGTTTGTCTGCTTTTAATGTTATCGATGATTCAAGAGTCTCTTTTTCAATTAACCCAATTCCATTAATTTCTAGACTAACATTTTCTATTTTTCTATTTTCAACCACATTTATGATTAATTCAACAACATTATCTTTTTCAACTTTTTCCCATTCAACACTTGAAAAATATCCTGTTGATTTTAAATTCCTTATGATGTTATTTATAGCATAATCATTCACATCCATTCCTAAATAATCTTCATATGCAAATTTTAAATCCTTCTCGCTGAGAGAACTTAATCCGTTAAAAGATACTTTCTCAAGCACAAATGAAAATGATAAAACAAAAAAAAGGCTCAAAACAACAACCAACGCTTTTTTCATACCCTAACCTCCTTGTTTTTCTAATTCCTCAATCATTTCCTTTAAAATGTTAATTTTTTCTGCACTATCTAGACTTCCTAAGTACTTTTTAACAACTTCACTATTAATTTCATAACAGTCGTTATACCTACATCTTTTGATTGTCAAATTAACATCTCGGTTCATTAAAAGACTTAAAAATACCATTATCAAGTCTCCCACAGGTTGACAATCAATGTGAGATTTTTTAAAATTTGCATAGACTTCTGTCCCAATTCCAAGCCTTGTTTCAATTTTTACCTCTCCTCCTGTCATTTCTGCTGCTTGCTTTAAAAATGGCAATCCTAAACCAAACCTCCGAATCTCTTTAGGTCTGGTTGTATAGAAAGGATCAAACACCTTATCAACATCCTTTATACCAGGTCCATCATCGGTAACAATAAATGTGAACTCATCATCTGTTTCATATATTTCCAAAGTTATATTTTTTGCACCCGCTTTAATAGAATTTTCAGTAATATCTTGAACATGGTCAGCAAGAGTTACAAGTCCCATATAGTTTTCACCTTGCCTTCAATAATGCTATCTAATATATTTTTCACACTTTTTCCACCTTCAATTATACTATACCTTTCACCAATTTGATTTATAAAATGTGCATCAGAAGAACTTATGGCAACAAAACCATGTTTTCTTGCCATCAACAGATCATCTTTACTGTTAACTTCCACAACTTTCACATCTTCATTAGGAAAAATTCCCAGTTGATATAAAACGCCAAATTTTCTTGAGATGTGCGCATAAACGGGAACACCATTATGCCTATTAATTAAATCAACAGCCTGGCTTAAAGATAAATCGGTAGGAAAAGAAAGTGGGGTAAATTCCATACCAATAAACTCGTCTTTTTCATTTACATAAAGTTGATAACCAAATTTTTCAGGATCGTATTTAATTTTTGGAAGGTGAGCATAAACAATCTCGGTTAAATTTTCTAGTGAATCTATATCATAAAAATATCCTAAAATATGGACATCTTCAACTGTTTGTATCTCAATACCTGGAATTACTACCTTTCCAAATTCTTTTAACACATTTGAAAATACTCTTACATTTTTTCCACTGTTATGATCACAAAGGGCTATTACATCAAGAAACGAATTTTTAAAAACACCAGGTACCATAGAAATATCGGCACAAGGTGAAAGGCAAGAGTGAACATGTAAGTCACATTTCATAGTATTCCAAGTGAATAGATTTTACCTGAAACAACAAAAGAACTCTCATTTGATTTTAAGAGACTAATTCCTTCTTCCTTTGCTTTTTCAATTGTATCAGGTGAATACTCTAGTCCTTCACACAAAATAATAGCCTTTATTCCAACCATTGAAGCAACCGCAATAATATTTACATGATTTTGTACTGTAATCCAAATAGAATCACTTTTGGCATTTTTCATTACCATGCTTAATAAATCCCCGGTACAACCATGGAAAATCTCGCAATCCTCTTTTAAATAAACCACTTCTGCATTTATCTTTTCTATAATTTCAGACAATTTCATTTTTTACACCTCTCATATTTCATCTATGCAGTTTGATCAAACAATATTCCAAGCAAATATTTAGGAAAATTCATACCAAATTGCAACGCATTTTTTGCCATTTCAAGCATTAAAATCTGTCTCTCTAATTCTTCTCTTTTTACTGGATCCTCTTCAATTTGTAATTTCAATTGTAGCTGCCTAATTTTTTCAGAAACGTGCCTTGTATCAACCTTTAGCCCTTCATTTTCGGAAATTTCATTGTCTTGATCATTTTTTCCTGGAATATACATCCAAACTCTTGTCTTGCCAGCAACTGCAGCAAGAAAAGATCCTCTTTTTCTAAGATCAAGATATATTCCACCATATATAATATATCCGCCTTCTTTTTGGGCTTTTCTTTCAAAGGCATAATAATTACTCAATTCCTGAGACAAAACTCTTAAAACACTTCTACTTGCTGGAGCACCGTGAGAAAGGCCAGGCTCTCCAGGATCAAGTCTATAACCAAGCATTGGATTTGAGATAGCAGATACTTTCATAGTATCACCTGCTTAAAAATCTCAACGCCTTTTTAATAATATCATCTAACTTATCGTCCTTTGTGGCAACTTTATTTACAGCCTTTTTAGCCTGATTCCTATTAAACCCCAAAGTAACCAATGCTTCTATAGCTTCTAGAACTTTTCTATCTTTTTCATCGATACTTACATCTAATTCTTTAATTGTGTCTTTTAGTTCTAAAACTATTCTCTCTGCAGTTTTTGGCCCTATTCCAGGTAGGTTTGAGAGCGCCTTTACATCTTCATTAATTATAGCACTTACGACTGACTCAACACTGTTTGATGAAATAATTTTCAAAGCGCTTTTTGGTCCAAGTTTGTTCACACCAATCAACTTTTCAAAAAGTTTTAGTTTAATAGCCTCTAAAAAGCCATACAAACTTATCCCATCATCATTTACGACCATTTTTGTATATATCTTTACATTCCTATTTATATATTCCTCAAAATCTCCCGTATCTCCTACAATTATTTCATATATTAAATCATTTACATTCACATATACCTTACCATTTTCTATACTTTCAACTTTTCCATTCAAAGCATGAATCATATATTCACCCCAAACAGCTCCCTAGCATTATTTATTAGCTTTTCAGAAACATCTTCACCGATCAATTTATTTATTTCTTCTACTACATATTTTACATACGATGGCTCATTTCTCTTTCCCCTATACGGTTGTGGAGGAAGATATGGACAATCAGTTTCCGTGACTATATTTTCCTCTCCAACTAATCTTACAATATCTCTTAATTGCTGATTTTTCTTGTATGTTAATGGCCCACCAATTCCTAGATAAAAACCTAATTTAACAAATTTTAAAGCATACTCTCTATCACCACTAAAGGAATGAATTACACCGTTAAACGGGCCGATCATTTCAAGTATATTGTATGCATCTTCATATGCATCTCTAACATGAACAACAACGGGTAATTTTAAATCTTTTGCAAGCATTAACTGTTCTGCAAATACCTTCTGTTGTACTTCTTTTGGAGAAAAGTTTCTATAATAATCCAATCCTATCTCTCCAATTGCCACAACTTTTTCATTCTTTGCTAACTTTTCCAATATTCCAAGATAGTCATTTGGTACACTACTGCTATCATGTGGGTGAACACCTACTGTTGCAAATATTCTGTCATACTTTTTTGAAAGTTCAATACATTGATAACTATCTTCTATATTTGTTGCTACATTAACTATAAACTCAATACCATCATTTTCAAAATTTTTTATAATTTTCTCCCTATCTTCATTAAAATGCTTCATATGCAAATGCGCATGCGTATCTACTATCTTCACAAAAACCCTCCTTTCAATTTTTATTATACCACTAAAAAAACAACTAGTTGCAATCATAATAATATTCAAAAATTCTGTGCTTTATCTTTATGATTTTTCAAAAAAATTAAAAGCGGCCTATTTAAAGGCCGCTTTTAAACTCTTAAATTTATTGCTTAATTATTTTCCATCTCTTTTAATTTTTTTACCAAGAATGATGCAACGTGTACTCCTTTTGTTCCTCTTCCAAAACCTGCATCCATTCCATTTTCTTTTGCAAGATCATCTGTTATTTGAGTTCCACCTGCAACTATAATAATCTTATCCCTAATTCCTTTTTCTATAGCAAGTTCATGGAGCTTTCTCATGTTTTGAACGTGAACATCGTTGTGTGTAATAATCATAGATGCTAAAATAGCTTTCGCGCCTGTTTCTATTGCTGCATCAATGAGTTTTTCAGGTGGGACACTTGTTCCAAGATAAGTATACTTAATTCCATATTTTTCAATTCCACCATGTTTTATATCCAAAACTTCTCTTAATCCTACTGAATGTTCGTCATTACCAACAGTACCTGCTACAACATGAATTGGATTGTTTTTTACATACTCGAATATTTCTTCCTCTGGTAGTGTTTCAGGTTTCTTTGGAATTTCTAATTTATCAACTTCAATTTCAAATGGAACCTTTGCTTTTACCTCAATATATGTTCCTTCTGCAGGATGAAGAACCCCCTTGTGAATTACTGTAATTTCCTCTAATCCAAGTTTTTTACACAAAGAAATTGCAGCAGCTTCTGCTAATTCTTCTGGTAATGCAAATGTCATATCAAGTTGAATCCAACCATCTGCAAACCACTCAACTTCAGGTTTTATTACATTTCTTTTTTTCATATCTCTGATTCTTTCAAGTCTTACATTTACATTATCTGTTTCATCTAATTCATCAATAAATTGAATTTTATCAGGGTTATGAAGCGTACAACCGCCTATCAGATCACAAGGTTTTTCAATACCTTCAGGAAGATTATTATATCCAAAGTGCTCACAAACAGGCGCCATATAATCCTCATCCCTTGGCACGACTGTTCCTGCGGCAATTTCTCCGTCCTTTTTTCTTGCTATTCCATCACCAATTCTTTCCGGGTAGTATCCATTATCTACAAACATTCCAGCTTCTAATGCCTCAAAGTACCCACCCATATCTAAAATTTCTTCCAGCATAAGAATAGCTCTCATCTTCAATTCTCTTACTTTTTCCCTTATCTTTTTCTCATCAATTTTCACGTATTTTTTCATTCCATCTAATGCAACCAATGTATGTTTTGCTGTTTCAACACCACGAATTGAATTTACGTGCCATGGAACATTTCTTCCTTCATCTGGAGTAATAGTTGATTGTAAATCTGCCGATGTAAACCTTGAAATTAATGTATTTAAAACGTGTATTCTTGTAGCATCGAAAAGATCAGATTCTATGTATCTTGTATTCATTTGGGCTCTAAATCTAAATCCATCGAATAATTCTCTTAATGCTACAGCATATGGAAGGTTATACCTAAATTCAGGCATTGGAGCAACAACTGGCGGAACTGTAGATAGCGCTATATATTCTTTTTTCATTCCTGCCTTTAAAGAGTACATACAATTTATTCCATGTTGGACTAATAGTTCAGGCATTACTGTCCACGCAAGTTTTGCTGATGCATTAGCATTGTGTGCACCGTCAATTTGGAGCATATTAACAGAGGCCATTATCTTTTTTGCAACCGCTGCATCAACAAAAGATCTAATAGGGTTTATACCTCTATACAAAACATTGTATTGTGGATCCTGGTGTGCACCATTAACTCCTTCTTCAGCAAATAAAACAGCTATTTCCGGCCCTGCAACACCTGAGACATAACTGTGAAAATTAATTGGACGGCCTACTTCTTCTTCAATTAGATCAAGAGCTTTTCTTGTTGCACGTAGTTGCTTTCTTGTAATAGGAATTCCACCAACACCTTCTGGTGTACCCTCTATGAGTCCATCGTAGTGTGATTGACCAAGAGTTCGTATAACCATAATATGATCTGCACCATGCCAAGCTGCCATTCTCATCCTTCTTATATCATCTTCGAACCTTCCCGAAGCTATTTCTGAAGTAATTACTACTTCCGGTTGAGGATCAATATTTCCAAAGTAATGTGCAGCTGGAAGTGGAATAGAATTTTTTAAATTTTCGCTGACTTGGTAATATTCATAATCCCCAATTTTTGAACCTTCTGGAAGTCTTTTTCTCCAGGTCCATCCTTTTCTTTTTGGGCGATATTTATCTAAATCCTTCAATATTTCATCTATATCTATTGTTTTTTTAGGATCAAGCATCATTTTTCACCCCTTTGAAGATCCTATCAACATCTTCCCAAAATTTTCCCTCAATCAATGCTCTACCTGCTTCTATAATATCAATATTTTTCTCTTTGGCAATTTTCCAAACAATATGACCTGCACCTTTGCCAAGCAGTCCTCTCTGGAATATCATGTCAACAAGTTTTGATGCTTCAATACTATTAAAACCCATCCTCAAAAGTACTGATCTTTCAACAGAAGGCGATGTATGAGTTTTTGCAAGTTCTATTAGAGGATCTACAACCTTTTCAACAAGATGCCAAAAATATTGATTTAATTCATCATCAGTCATTTTTTGTAAATGTTTGCTTCTTTCTAAGAAATCATCTTTTCTAGGCTTCAATTACTTCACCTCCAAGTTCTTTAACAAATTTAACTATCTTCTCTGTGCTGGTATTTGTATCTTGAGCCATAAACTCTATTTCTTGCTTATTAAACTCTTTCTTGTTATATCTTTTTATTACTTCTTTTACATAGCTCTTTCTGACTTCATCCATATCAAATTCAATGTATCCAATCTGAGAAGGATGTTCTGGTATAACTATTCTTTTCCCTGGAAGATCCTCTTTTATAGGATCTCCTCTTTTTATCTCCATACCCATTTTTTTAGCAAAAGTTAATTGTGCAGATGGCAATTTTCCTGCTCCAGTGTATTCGGTTTCGTTTACAACTATTACTTTATCATCATCCATTTCTAGTGCAAGTGCAAATGCAGCTGCAAGAGAAGTGTTACCTGCAGGGCCTCTCTGCATTCCTTCAAGTTGCGCAAGCATTTCAGTTATATAGAACACTTCGCCTTGAGTTACAAGAAGATATCTATCCATATATCTCAATGCACGTGCCGCATTCTTTGGAACATCTGATCTATCAGGGAATGTTGCAAATGGAATACCAAATCCTGTATGACCAGTTGTAAAGTATTTCTTGTTAAAGTCATTATCGCTTGCCATATGTAATCCTCTAAGGTTTACACTTGCTGCGATTATTTCCGTTTCATTTGCTCCCGCCTTTTTTAACCCCCTGGCTGTCCCAGTTAAAATACCTCCACCCGCATGTGTTATAACAACTGCATCGGGATATTTACCAACCATTTGCATAGTCTGCTGTGCTATTTCATATCCAAGAGTTTCAACACCCGCTATTGCATACGGTGTATAAAGAGATGCATTAAAAAATCCCGTTTCTTCAAGTAAAACAAGGGTATAATAAAATAGTTCTGGACCTACTGTTAATTGAACTACTTCCGCACCGTATGCCTCACAGGATCTTGCTTTTTCAAGTATTTCTGGCTGTCCTACCCATCTACTATCGTAGCATTCTTGAGTGATAATACACTTTAATCCCCTTTTAGCTGCTTGAGATGCAACAGCAGCACCATAGTTACCACTTGTTGCAGCAATAACTCCTTTATACCCATGCTTTTGTGCATGATATACACTTACGGATGCTCTTCTATCTTTATAACTCCCAGAAGGGTTTGTAGCTTCATCTTTAATAAAAATTCTTGCACCTTTCCCTTTTGGAGCAATCTTTTTTATAAGCCTGTTTATCTGTTTTAATTCTACAAGAGGAGTATTCCCTACTCCAGTCTCACTTTGAATTTCTCTTACTTTATCAAGTGAATAGCCTACTTCTTGCATCATCCTTTCATAGTCAAATATTATTTCAGAAGATATGAATTTTTCATAATCTATCCCAACTGCTTTCTTCATTATTTCGTTTTTCCTAGACATTACTGCATCATATGATAAGTCACGCATTACTATCACCTTCTAAAATCTTTCTAAGTTCAATGCCTATAGTTAAAAGTTCTGGAACTGGCTCACCAAAATCGTGTTCGTATTTTGGATTAATCGCAACAAGCGTTCCTGTTACTCTTCTTCCAATAAGAGTTAATATTTCTACTTCATCTCCTATATTTGCATCTTCATTCTGCAAAAATCCTTTAACTCTCATTTTTAAAGGTACCTTTTTAGTATCCTCTGGAAGAGGCGCTGTTCTCTCTTCCGGCTTTAAAAGTAGTTTTTCTATTTGAACCCAATCTCCCTTTTTTGCTTTCATGCTTTCCACCTTCTTATCATTTTATAGACAAAACCGAACGGGGTACTGGAAGATCTGCCATTGTTTTTAATCCTGGCTCTGCACCAATTACAATTGGAATCATATTTGTTGCAATAGCTATTGTTGCTTTTCCACCTGGAATTTCAGGCTTTATCGCAAGTTTTATATCTGGATCACCATAAATTTCTATATAATCTCCTGTTTCAACACCTTCAAGATGTGGATGAATTTGTTGAGGATGTTGCATTTCAATTACTACTTCATCTCCAATATATGCTTTTGCAGAGTGATTACAACCTGCTACCATACCTGGTTCTACTTTCACCACAGGTGTTTCTCTGTGAACATTTGAAATAATTGGTTTTCTTTCTTCTTCAATTTTAGTAATATTCCAACCAAGTGCTCTTGCAATCATCATAATACTTTGTGGAAAACCTATATGTCCAACAATCTTTCCAGTCTTTAAACCCTCCTCAAATTGTTCTGGAGTTGTTCCAACTCCTTGAGTTTCCATAACAGTCTTTCCAAATGGTGAAAGATCGTTTATTCTTCTTGCCACTATCTTGTCTACTCTATTGCATACTCCTGTTAATGAAAGAATTAATGTATCAAGAACAAATCCAGGGTTTACCCCTGTCCCAAGTATTGTAACTCCATATCTTCTTGCAAGACTGTCCATGTATAAAGATTCTTCTGGGTGTAAATCAAAAGGAAATGCCATTTCTTCTGCAATAGTTACTACATTGCAATGATTTTTTACTGCATATTCTATTTGTGGAAGTACTTCTTTAACAAAAGAAGATGTAGCAATAACTACAAGATCTGGATTAGTTTTTTCTATTATTTCCTTGTCCTTGCTTACAACAATACCCATTTTGTCCATTCCAAGTACTTCCCCCACATCTTTGCCTGCATGATTTAAATCAATAGCTCCTACCAATTTCATATAGCCACTTTGTATAATGTTTTTCGCAATACCACTTCCCATTGCACCTAAACCCCAAGAAACTATTCTCATTCTAACTCCTCCCTTTTTGTATAGTTATCCATTTTTATGTTATCATGTTATTTAAAACTTTTCCAATGTGTGTAAAATGAATTAATTTTAAGTAAAAAAGATAAAGTGTGAAAAATATCATTAAACACCTTTATGCTAAAGTATGCTTTTTTATATTTTTTCTCATAAAAATCAAACCAACAAACAAATAATTTCAAATTTTTCATATGCAAAAGCAATTTTTCAAAATGTTTCAAACTATAAACCTTTAAAATAAAACTGTTACATAAATCGACTATCTTTTTACTTAGTAAAACTATAAAATTAATAATTGGACATAAAAAAAGAATTTTTTGGAGGTGAAAATATTAAAAACTTGAGTTTATCCATTAAAATATTGATCATAACTTCTATTTTAGGAATTTTCATGATCCTACTTGGAGTTTATTCTATAAACTCAATGAAAGCATCTCTTGTAAAAAATGAAAAGGCTTTATTGGAAAACGATACTAACTACTTTTCAGAAAAACTATGGAGCCAAATTAACTTTTATTCTCAGATACTAAACAATCTGGATTTAAACATTCAGAATAAAAATATCAATAACGTTATCGACTTGTTCAAAAACACAAAAAATGGTTATGAAAATCTAGTGTTTGTTTATATTGCTGCTGAAAAAGATATATATATCTACCCTAACATTGAAATCCCAGAAGATTTTGATCCAACTACACAGCCATGGTACAAAGACGCTGTTAAAAAGAGAGGAAAAATAGCTATTTCAGAACCATATAAAGACAGTATTGCAAATAAATTTCTTATGACTCTTTCTAAAAAAACTTCTTTAAATAACAAAGATGCTGTTTTAGCAATCGATATTGATATAACAAAACTTTCACAAGAAATAATATCTCTTGATTCAAATACCTCAAATGAAACACATATTCTTTTCAGCAGCCAAGGCAATATTATTTTACACTCAAATTCAGAACTTATAGGAACAAGTGCTAGTCAAACAACATTATTTAAGAAAATAAGTAATAGTTCAGAGGAAGGAATATTTGAGTTGAAAAATGATAATGGTAAAAAATTACTTGTAAGTTTTAATAAGCTTCCAAACGGTTGGATATTCACAAGTATAGCTGACAAAGACACTCTTCTTGGAACTGTCAATAAAGAAACAGTTAATCTAGTAATAATATTTATTATAGGTTTTGCTGTAAGCGTAGGTTTTGGACAATTAATCTCAAATAAATTTATCATAAAACCCTTAAAAAATATTACAGAAGCTTCAAAGGCTGTATCTGATGGTGACTTAACCGTAGAAATCAATTATTCATCAAAAGATGAAATAGGAAACCTTTCAAACTCACTAATCCAAATGATTGATTCTTTAAACCAAATAGTAAAAAATATTGAGGTGAACGCTAAAGAAGTTGAAGATGAAGCTAAAAAAGTTTCAAACTTTTCAGAAATATCTAAAGAACAAATAGAAAAACTTGTGCAAAAATTCAGTGAAATAGCTTCAGAAGCAACAAATGCTTCAGCTGCCGTTCAGCAAGTAACTGCAGCAGTCCAAGAAGTAGCAAGTACAGCTCAGACAGTTTCAAATGCAGCGCAAAATCTTAGTGAGAACGCACAAAACGTTACAGAACTCTCAAAAAGAGGTCAATATGAAATAAAAAATATCTCTCAAATAATAGAGCAAACGAAAGAAAAAGCAGAATTTACCCAAAATGTAGTTGAAAACCTATCAAAAAGAGCAAAAAATATAAACGAAATAGTTGAGGCAATTAATTCAATTGCAGAACAAACAAATTTATTAGCATTGAATGCAGCAATTGAGGCAGCAAGAGCAGGAGAAGCAGGAAAAGGATTTGCAGTTGTTGCTGATGAAATTAGAAAACTTGCTGAAGAAAGTAAGATCGCAACAGAAAATATTTCAAAAATATTGAACGAAATTCTCAAAGAAAGTATTAATGCAAGTCAAGCTACTAAAGAAACAAATGAAATTGTTCTAACTGCAACAAAACAAGCTATATCCGTAAGAGAAAGCTTTGAAAACATACTAAATAACATTATGGAAATGACAAATATGGTAGAAAATCTTGCTGCAAGTGCACAAGAACAAAGTGCAAGTACCGAAGAAATGAGTTCGGCTATGGATACTATCAACTCTTCTATACTCTCAATTTCATCAAATCTTGAAGAAGCATCAAACGAACTAGTCAAACAAGAAGACTTGATAAAAGAAACATTTGAAACTTCTAAAAAACTTTTCGAACTTTCTGAAAAGCTGCTAAATTCAATAAACAGATTTAAAGTAAAAGATTAAGATAAATCATCATCAAAACTCTCCGCGCCGTGCGGAGAGTTTTTTATACACTATACACTTATTCTTTTACAAACTAAATTTTCATATAAACGAAACAAAATTTTTATAGTTAAATTCAGTCGATGTGTAATAGTGTAAAAAGTCCTGGAGATCGACTGAAAAAAATTAAAATTTTGTGTAACTTCAAAATATTTTACGTTGACCCTGGCCAAAGTAAAAAATAGGTTAAATTAGAATATAAAAAAAGGGCTACACCTGCTAAAATTATTTTTGT